>DPMS01000854.1:0-6938 GCA_003541285.1 Actinomycetota bacterium | reverse complement strand
GCGCCCCAGCCGCCGGGCCGGTGCTGGGGGTTCACCGTCCAGCTGTACTCGCTGCGTTCGGCCTTGTCATGGGGGCATGGCGACCTGCGGGACCTGGCGGATCTGGCCGCCTGGAGCGGCCGCGACCTCGGCGCGGACTTCGTGCTCATCAACCCGCTGCACGCGGCCGAACCCATCCCGCCGGTGAGCCCGTCCCCGTATCTGCCGATGACCCGGCGCTTCACCAGCCCCCTCTACCTGCGGGTGGAGGACATCGCCGAGTACGCGCGGCTGCCGGCCGGCCAGCNNACCCCGCTCCGCGCCGCCAGCACCGCCGGCCGCCTCGTCGACCGCGACGCGGTCTGGCGGGCCAAGCGGGCTGCGCTGGAAATCGTCTATGCCCGGCCGCTGGACCCCGCCCGCCGGGCTGAGTTCGAGCACTTCCGGGTCGGCCAGGGCCAGCCACTGGAAGACTGGGCACTCTGGTGCGCGCTAGCAGAAATCCACGGGCCCGACTGGCGGGCGTGGCCACAGTCGCTGCACAGCATGCGTTCGGCCGCGGTGGAGTCGCAGCGGGAGCGGCTCAGGCCGGCTGTGCGGTTCCACGCCTGGCTGCAGTGGATCGCCGACGAGCAGCGGGCCGCCGCCCAGGCCGCCGCCCGGGCAGCGGGCATGACGATCGGGATCATCGCTGATCTCGCGGTCGGGGCACACCCGGGCGGCGCGGACGCGTGGGCCAACGCCGGGGTGCTGGTGCGGGGGGTCAGTGCGGGCGCGCCTCCCGATGAGTTCAACCAGCGGGGCCAGGACTGGGGCCAGCCCCCCTGGCACCCCGGCAGGCTCGCTGAGGCGGGCTACCGGCCACTGGCCGGCCTGATCCGCAGCGCGTTCTCGCATGCGGGCGGCTTGCGGGCAGACCACGTGATGGGCCTGTTCCGGCTCTGGTGGGTGCCGGCCGGGCTGGCCCCCGACCGCGGCACTTACGTGCGCTACCGCCACGAGGACATGGTCGGCGTGCTCACCGCCGAGGCCGTCCGGGCGGGTTCGCTGGCCATCGGGGAAGACCTGGGCACGGTGGAGGACTGGATCCGTGACTACCTGGCAGCAGCCGGGGTGCTCGGGACCTCCATGCTGTGGTTCGAGCGCGGCGCCGGCGGCCGGCCGCTGCCGCCCGGCCAGTGGCGCAGCCGGTGCCTGGCCACGGTGGGCACGCATGACGTCCCGCCCGTGGCCGCGTTCGTCACCGGCGAGCAGGTGGCGCTCCGCCTCCGGCTGGGCCTGGTGACCCGCGAACCGGCGGCAGAACGCGCTGGCGCCGCCGCGGCCCTGCTCGCCTGGCGGGATGCCCTGGCCCGGGAGGGGCTGGTGCCGGCCGGTGCCACCCCGGGCCCGCGGGAATTCACCGTCGCGCTGTACGCCTACCTCGCCCGGACCCCGGCCGCCCTGCTCGGGGTATCGCTCGCCGATGCGGTCGGTGAGCGGCGCCCGCAGAACATGCCCGGCACCGTCACCGAGTACCCGAACTGGCGCATCCCCCTGGGCGACGCCGATGAGCGGCCGGTGATGCTCGAGGATCTGGCCGGCCACCCGGGGATTGCGGCCATCGCCCGTGTGGTCGGCGGGTCCGGTCAGCCGGTCCTGCCCGCCTGACGGTCGCGTTCCTGGCAGCGCAGCGCCCGCTCCACCGCGTCCCTGCCCTCGCTGAGCAGACGGCGCAGGGCGGCAGGCGGGCTGGTCCGCCCGATCAGGGCGTCGGTGGCCTCGATCACCGCGCGGCTGTCGGCTA
Source organism: Actinomycetota bacterium (assembly GCA_003541285.1). Classification (GTDB taxonomy): domain Bacteria; phylum Actinomycetota; class Actinomycetes; order Streptosporangiales; family Streptosporangiaceae; genus UBA9676. The sequence continues at coordinate 5,173 of DPMS01000854.1, read as the reverse complement.
TCGGGTAGCCGTTGGTCACGAACCACTGGGCCATGTCCGATCCCCAGTCCCGCCAGATACCGCCGACCACGTCGAAGAAGCGCTGCTCGTACGGCTGGAGCAGACCTGCCTGATCGGGGTCGGCGAAGCCGTCCAGCACCGCACGGAACATCGCATTGGGCAGGGCGCCGCCGGTGATCTGCTGCCAGGCGGCCTCCTTGGCCTCGGCGCTGGGGATGGCGGCCCGGCAGGTCGCCGCGTGCCGTTCGCCCGCATCGGTGGCGTCCGCGGCCAGTTCGGCCTCGATCTCGGCTGGCCCGGCGGCGCCCCGGCTCACCAGCCGGCGCAGCAGCCGCCAGCGCAGTTCGGTGTCCACGGCCAGCCCGTCAAGCTGGGCCGATCCGGCCAGCAGCCTGGCCAGCAGCGCCAGGTCGGCGGGTGACACGGCGACCCCTGCGAACGCCTGTGCGTAGGCAAGCTGGGCGTCCGATCCCGGTTCTGCCTGCTCCAGCAGGCCGCGCAGCGCGGCGGCGGCCAGTTCCAGGCCCGCCGGGCGCCAGGCCGGGTCGGTGTAACGGCGCAGTGCGGCGCCCGCCTGGCGCAGCAGTGTCTGCGCGACGGAGATATCGGTGACCGAACTGACGCCGCCGAACACCAGCCGCAGGTAGTCGCGTGCCGCCAGTTCGGCGTCCCGGCACATGTCCCAGGCGGCGCCCCAGCACAGCGCCGCGGGCAGCGACTGCGTGAAGTCGCTGATGCCGGTCATGAGCGTGGCCAGCGACCGCTCGTCCAGGCGGATCTTCGCGTAGGTGAGGTCGTCGTCGTTCACCAGCACCAGGTCGGGCCGGGGCTCCCCGGCCAGCGCATCCACCACTGTGCGCTCGCCGGAGACGTCGGTCTCGACCCGGCGGCGGCGCACCAGGCCGTCCGCGGCGCGGTCGTACAGGCCGATGGCGATCCGGTGATCGCGCAGCACGGGATGAGCCTGCGGGGCCTCCTGCCGGATGGCGAACCCGGTGAACCGCCCCTGCTCGTCGACGCTGTACTCGGGGCGCAGCGTGTTCACCCCCGCGGTCTCCAGCCACTTCTTCGACCAGCCGGACAGCTGCCGCCCGGAGGTCTCCTCCAGCGGTGCCAGCAGATCCGCCAGGGTCGCGTTGGACCAGGCGTGCTGCCCGAAGTAGCGGCGCACGCCGGCCAGGAAGTTGTCCGCGCCGACGTAGGCCACCAGTTGCTTGAGCACGGACGCGCCCTTGGCGTAGGTGATCCCGTCGAAGTTGACCTCGACCGCCTCGATGTCACCGATGTCGGCCGCGATCGGGTGGGTGGAGGGGAGCTGATCCTGGCGGTAGGCCCACGCCTTGTGCAACTGCGCGAACGTGGTCCAGGCCGTGTGCCAGCGGGTTGCCTCGGCCTGCGCGGTGGTCCCGGCCCAGGTCGCGAACGACTCGTTCAGCCACAGGTCGTCCCACCAGCGCATGGTGACCAGGTCGCCGAACCACATGTGCGCCATCTCGTGCAGGATGGTCTCGGCCCTGACCTCGCGCGCGAAGTCGGTGACCCGGGAGCGGAAGATGTAGTCCTCCAGGAACGTCACGCAGCCGGCGTTCTCCATCGCCCCCGCCTTGAACTCGGGCACGAAGAGCTGGTCGTACTTGCCGAACGGGTAGCGCACCCCAAAGGCGTTATGGAAAAAATCGAAGCCCTGCCGGGTTACCTCGAAGATCTCGTCAGGGTCCAGGTACTGAGCCAGCGACGCCCGGCAGTAGATGCCCAGCGGGATGCCGTCATGCTCGGCGCGGACAACGTGGTAGGGGCCGGCCGCGACGGCGGTGATATAGGTGGCCATCACCGGCGACGGCGGGAAATGCCAGCGCCGCACGCTGCCCCCGTCCCCGGCGGGTTCGCCGGCCACGTCCGGCGCCATGTTCGAGATCACCTGCCAGTCTGCGGGTGCGGTAACGGTCAGCTCGAAGCTTGCCTTGAGATCCGGCTGGTCGAAGCAGGCGTAGACCCGGTGGGCATCGAAGGTTTCCAGGTCGCTGTACAGGTAGACGCCGCCGTCGGCGGGGTCGGTGAACCGGTGCAGCCCCTCGCCGCTGCGGGAGTAGGCACATTGCGCGGCCACCCGCAGTTCGTTCCCGGCCGCGAGGGCCGGCAAAGTGATCCGGTCGCCGTCGAAGGCGTCCGGCCCGACCTGCTCACCATTGAGGGTGATCTCGCGCACCGCCGGGGCGGTCAGGTTGATGAAGGTGGATGAGCCTGGCTGGGCGCAGCGGAAGGTCGCCACGGCGACAGAGGAGAACGTCTCCTCACCTCCGGTGAGATCGAGTTCGACCCGGTAGGAGCTGACCTGCAGCAGCCGGGCCCGGTCGTGTGCCTCGTCCCGGGTGAGGTTGTTCGTCACGGTGCTGTTCCTTCCTTGGTGCGGCTCCGCGCGGGGTCTCCGGCAGCCGTTGTGAAATCCTGCCATGCCGCCGGCGGAATGCCGAGACGGGCAGGCCGGTTGCAGGCAACGGCAGCCGCGCCCGGGGGCCTTTTGCCGGTGCTTGCGGCACCGCCCCAGCTGAATTCCCCGAAGGAGGAGGACGTGGCCGAGCAGGAGCCGATACCGGTCGATTTCTGGTTTGACCCGCTGTGTCCCTGGGCCTGGATAACCTCGCGCTGGCTGCTGGAGGTGACGGCCCTGCGCCCGGTCCAGCCGCGCTGGCATGTCATGAGCCTGGCCGTGCTCAACGAGGGCAAGGAGGATCTGCCCGAGCGGTACCGGGACTTCCTGGCCACCGCCTGGGGCCCGGTGCGGGTGTGCACGGCGGCGGAGCAGGAGTCTGGACCGGAGGTCCTCGGCCCGCTCTACACCGCCCTCGGCACCCGGTTCCACCACGACAAGGCCGAGCGTGACCGCGCCACCATCGAGTCCGCGCTGGCGGAGGCCGGACTGCCGGTGACGCTCGCCGGCGCCATGGATTCCACCGAGTACGACGACGCCTTGCGGGCTTCCCACCGCGACGGCATGGACCGGGTCGGGTATGAGGTCGGCACGCCGGTGATCTCGGTGAACGGGACATCCATTTTCGGGCCGGTGGTCTCCCCGATCCCACGCGGCGAAGCCGCCGCCCGGCTCTGGGACGGCGTAATGCTGGTGACGCAGACGGACGGGTTCTTCGAACTCAAGCGCAGCAGGACGCGGGATCCCATCTTCGACTGAGCATTCGGCGCCTGCCCCGGGGTGTGATGCATGGTCCTCGCGTGCCAGACTTGCGCGCGTGCGGGTGTACCTGGGGTCTGATCATGCGGGCTTCGAGCTGAAGTCCGTGCTCGCTACCTGGCTGGTCTCGGCCGGGCATGAGGTGACCGACTGCGGGCCGGCGTCCTACCACGGTGATGACGACTATCCGCCGTATGTGATGCGCGCGGCGGTCTTGGTCGCCGGTGATCCGGGGAGCCTGGGCATCGTGATCGGTGGTTCGGGCAACGGCGAGCAGATCGCCGCCAACAAGATCAGGGGGATCCGGGCGGCGCTGGCCTGGAGTGAGGAGACGGCACGGCTGGCCCGGCTCCACAACGACGCCAACGTGCTGAGCCTGGGCGCCCGGATGCACCCGGTTGCCGAGGCGATCGCGTTCGCGCAGGTGTTCCTTGAGACACCGTTCTCGGGAGAGGCCCGCCACGCCCGGCGGCTGGCGCTGATCAGCGACTACGAGGCATCTGGCGATCTGCCACCGCTGCCGGGCCACGGCTGACCGGCGGCGGGCGCCTGCTGGGAGACTGAAACCTCGCTCTCCGGTCCTGACCTGATCTCGTGCCGCCGCCAGGTGTTCCGCACCTGGGCTCGGGATACCGTCCGCCGGCACCCCGAGCCCAGGTAGGTGTGCCCTACGGGGTGGTGTGCGTGAGCGCGGCGGCCAGGCCGGCCGCGTTGGGGGTCCCGAGGCCGGTGGCGGCGTCCCAGCCCGGCCCGGCGGAGTACCCGGTGATCCCGGCGAAGGAGTTGTCACCCACGGTGATGTCGTTGAACGCCTTGGCGTACAGCGACGGGTTCTCGTAGATCTGGTACAGGCGCGGGGCGATGAACCCGAGTGACCCGTCGGCCTGGTTCATCACCGCGTCGGTGCCAGCCCAGAGCGGGGCGGCCTCGCTCGTCCCGGCGATCGGCAGCCAGCCGGCACCGTAGACCGGGTCGAAGCTCTCGTAGACGAGGACGGCGCTCAGCACGGCCGCGTTCATCGAGACGTCCGGCGTGCCGCGCATCCCGGACGGGTCGCTGATCCCGGCGGCGGACTGGTCCGCAGGCTCAGTGAACACGGTGCTGTAACCGCCGCCACCCGCGCCATAGCCGTCGTTCCAGACCGACTCGGGCTGGTAGGAGGAGATGCTTGCGGTCGGAGTGGTCACCTGGGTGCCACCCACCGCGATCACGTTCGGGCTGGAGGACGGGTAGGTGACGGTCGCGTACGGGAACAGCCGGCCCTGCAGGTCGGTGTTGGCCACGCCGCTGTCACCGGTGGCGAAGAAGGCGCTCACGCCGTGCGCGGCGGCGCTGGCGTAGAAGGTGTCGAGCTGCTGGATGGACGCCTTGGTGCTGAACGCCTGTTCGGTGGTCGCCCAGGAGTCCGACCAGATCGTGCCGAGGTGGTGGCTGAGGGCGAACGCCTGCGCGTTCTGCATGCTGGGGATGCCCTGCACGCCCTGCGTCTCCGAGTTCGGCGTGACCACCAGGTCGATGCCGGCGCCGGGCGCCATCGCGTGTGCCCAGTCCACATCCAGCGTGGTCTCGTAGGCCCAGCTGACCTCGGTGCCGATGTTCTTGTTGTGGAAGTCGGCCGGGCTCGCCGCGTTGGTGTAGTTGTAGGTGACGGCTCCCTCCGGCATGTAGATCTTGAAGGAGGGTGGCGCTGGCAGGCCGAATGCCTGATCGAAGGTTGCGAGGTCCTGGCGGATGGTCGGGCTGCCGAACGAGTCAAAGATCACGATCGTCTGGCCGGCGCCGTTGTCGCCGTTGGCGTACAGCGGGCCGAAGTTGTACTGGTTCTGGATGTCGGCCGGCTGATAACAGGCGATCCCGTAATTCTGCAGGCAGAACGAGCCGCTCGGCGGCTGCGACGCCACGTGGCCGGCGACGGGGCCAACGATGATCTGGGGTGACAGCCGGGCGGTCCGGGTGTGGTGGTGCGCCGCGCTGGCCGCCTGGGCC
>DPMS01000236.1 GCA_003541285.1 Actinomycetota bacterium | reverse complement strand
CCAGCGGTGGTAGGTGATGTTGGGGGCACGTGGGTCGAAGAACGGCAGGTGCCCGCCGTCGGTGGGGGTGGCCATGGGCATGCGCCCGCCGGGCTCGGCCGCGCCGGTGAGCACATCGGCGATGGCGTGCCCGCCCTCCATCCCCGGGTACCAGGCCATGAGGATGGCGGGCACATGCTTTCGCCAGGTCTCCATCACCACTGCGCTGCCGGTGATGACCACCACGACGGTGCGCGGGTTGGCGTCGGCGACCAGCTGGATCAGGTTCTCGTCGCGGGTATGCAGCCGCAGCGATCTGCGGTCGCCGCCAGGGATGAGGCGCCGCGAGGCCGCGACGGCCACCAGGCTGGCCCATGTCCTGGCTAGCAGCGGGTGGTTCAGCGGTGGTGGTGCCATGGCGCTGATCGCTGCGGCGTCCAGCCCTGCGATGTTCTCGCCCTCGTCCCAGGCGGTGTAGCCGGCGATGACCACGGCGGCGTCAGCCTCACGCGCTGCCCGGGCAGCGGCAGGGCGGTCGGCGCCGTCGTGATGGGTGACCCGGGCTGTGCTAAATGCCGACCGGATCCCGGCCAGGGCGCTGACGGTGACTGGCGGGCGGACGGCTGAGGAGCCCTTGTCGCCGATGTTGGGCTTGCCGGCCAGCCGCCCTACCACCGCTATCGACCGGACGCTGGCCTTGTCCAGCGGCAGCACCGCCTGGCCTTCGATCGGTTCGTTGCGCAGCAGGACCATCCCGCGCGCCGCGGCCCGCCGGGCCAGCGCACGGTGCTGGGGGCAGGCGGCCACGTCCGCCGCCAGCGGCGGCCGCGGAGTGGCCGCGTGTGCCAGTTGCGCCGCCACTATGCGGGTTCCCGCCCGTTCCACATCTGCCATCGCCACCTGGCCGGAGCGCAACGCTGCTGGCAAGTGCCGGGCCCGCTGCTGCCGGAAAGGCATCTCCAGGTCCTGGCCGGCCGCCAGCGAGCCGACCGGATCGCGCAGGCCCCACAGGAAGTCGGTCATGACAAAGCCCGCGAACCCCCATTCCTGGCGCAAGATGGCGGTGAGCAAGGCATGGTTCTGGCCGGCCCAGTGCCCGTTGACCGAGTTATAGGCGCTCATCACCGCCTCCGCCCCGGCGTCGATGACCGCCTTGAAGTGCGGCAGGTACACCTCATGCAGCGCCTCGTCGTCGACGGTCACATCGACGGTGAACCGGGCATTTTCGATGCTGTTGAGCGCGTAATGCTTCACGCACGCCATCACGTGCTGGCGCACGCCGCGGGTCAGGGCCGCGCCCATCACGCCGAGGTGGACCGGATCTTCACCGTAGGTTTCCTGCGCCCGCCCCCACGCCGGGTGGCGCAGCAGGTTGACGCATACCCCCGCGAACAGGTTCGCTCCCTGCGCCCGGGCCTCCGCGCCGATCGCGCGCCCGATCTCCTCCTCCATTGCCGGATCCCAGGACGCGCCCCGGCACATCGCGACCGGGAAGCACGTCGAGGTGCCAACCACCACGCCGCGGGGCCCATCGGTGAACCGCACGCCCGGGATGCCCAGCCGGGGCACCGCCCCTGCCACCACCGGCACACGGTTATACCCCCTGGCCACCATGCGCCACATCCCGCGCCAGAATGACTGGTCACCATCGAGCAGCCACAGCCTCTCGTCCTCGCTGAGGCCGGACACCAGGCTGGCCGCCGCCTCGCTGGCNNGCCTCGCTGGCCGCCGCCTGCCTGGCGCGCACCCGGGCGACCGCCCTGCCGAAGTCGTTATCCACCCCGCGCCCCATGGCCTGCTCCCACGCCGTCGCTGACCGGGACTAGATGCCCAACCAGGCAGCAGATCAACGGCAAACAGCCGCGAGCCTCCGTGCGAGCCGGCCGTGCGGCCCCGGCGGCTAATCCAGTGCCGTGGACAGTTCTGGCGCCAAAGCGGACCGCGTGGCGGCCATGTGCCCGTATGCGAGGGCTAGGCCGGGCCGTTTGCCTCTGCCGCTGGCTACGGTTACCGCGGAAACGTGCGAGATGGAGGCCGGGCCGGGGCTGGCAGGGAACGCCCGCCGGCCCGTCATGCATGCCGGTCCGGCCGTGAGGTGGTCCCTATGGCTTATGCAGGGCAGGCAACTGCTGGATCGCGCAGTGACCGGCTGGAGCGGCTGAGCCCGCTTGATGCCGCCAACATGCGGGTCGAGAGCCGCGGCGGGCCCATGCACGTGGCCGCCATCGGGGTGGTGGATGGGACAGCCCTGTTTGACCCGGCGGGGCGGCTGCGGCTGGCGGAAGTGCGCGTGGACCTGAACCGGCGGCTGCACCGGGCGCCTCGGCTGCGCCAGGTCCTGGTGCGGCCACGGCGCGGCCTGGGGCCGCCGGCGTGGGCCGACGACGCACGCTTTGACGTCGCCCGGCACGTGCGGGCCCGCCCGGTTCCCGCGCCGGGTGATGAAGCGGCCCTGCTAGCGGTGTGCGAGGAGCTGAACCAACCGCTGCTGGACAGGTCCCGTCCGCTGTGGGAGCTGTGGCTGCTGCCCGGGCTCGCCGACGGGAATGTCGGCGTGCTGTTCCGGCTGCATCACGCCGTCGCCGACGGCATCGCCGCCATGGCCATGATGGGGGCGCTGTTCGGGGCCGTCCCCGGCGCGGCACCGCCGACCCCGCCCTGGCGGACCGCGCCGGCCCCGAGTGCCTGGCAGCTGTTCACCGACAGCTGGCGCCGCCGCGCTGACGCCGCGGCGGCAGCCGGATTCCGGCTGCGCCATCCCGCTCTCGTGGTGCATTCCTTCGGCGCGCGGGCCCGCCAGTTGCGCCTGGCCCTCGGTGAGGGCCTGGCCCCGCGGGTGTCGTGGAATCAGCCGGCCGGGACACGCCGCCGCCTGCTGCTGGTCCGTGCTGATCTGGGCAGCGCGAAGAGCGTGGCGCACGCGCACGGCGGCACGGTGAACGACCTGGTGCTGGCGGCGGTGGCCGGCGGGGCACGTCGCCTGCTGGTCAGCCGCAGAGAGCTCAGGCCCAGGATGGTCCTCAAGGCCAGTGTCGCCGCCGCCGCCCGTGCCCCAGCCGACCTGGCACCCACCGGCAACCGGGCCGCGGTCATGGTGATGCCATTGCCAGCCGGCGAGCCCGACCCGGCCCGCCGGCTTGCCCAGATCGCCCAGGCGACCAGCGCGCGCAAACGCCACCCGCCCTACCAGCCGGGCGGCCGCTTCGCCCAGCGGGCGATGGTCTGGGCCATGCCCCGCCAGCGCCTGGTCAACCTGCTCATCAGCAACCTGCCCGGCCCACCGGAGCCGCTGTACCTGGCTGGCGCGCGGGTCCTGGAGCTGTTCCAGGTCGGCGTGGTGCAAGGCAACCTCACCGTGGCAGTCGGGGTGCTCTCCTACGCCGGGCAGCTGAACTTCGCCATCCTCGGCGACGCCGACGCACTCCCCGACCTGAACACCTTCGCCGACGGCGCCGCCGAGGCCCTCACCCAGCTCGGGGCCAGGGCCACAACGGGGAGGATCCTAGGAACATGAATGCGGCAGCCGGGGCCTTCCATTGCTGGACGCCGAGCCTCCATCCACCGAGGTCTGGCGGGCGGGGGCAGCGGCAGGCCGCCTCTGCTGCCCTGGCCGTCCTGCGCTCCTCGCCCGGCACTGAACGCGGAACCGCGCTCTGCAGACCATCTGCCCAGGTAACACAGGTTTTCGGCACTCACAGATCCTCGACGCCAGTGCCGCGAAGGTCGGCCCAGGCCTCCGGGAACACGTAGTCCTCGATCCAGTGCGTCATCTCGCCCTCCGCCTGTCCTTGGACGCCGTTGACCGGCCGGGCACGGCCAGCCAGCCGCAGAGCCGGACGAAGATCAGGCAGAGCAGGACGGGGAGACACGGCTGATCATCATTCCTGATGACCGTGAGCCGTCTATCGGCGCAGGTCACAGGAGCGAGCAGACTTCTGGCACCCCACACGCCGGAGACGCTGCCCCCGGAGCCGGCCAGGCGGACGAAGACCAGGTAGAGCATCCATACCGTCACAAGCCCGCGATGCTCCCAGCAGTACAGCCGTCGCCGCAGGCAAACCCGCACCCAGGTCAGCCACCTACGCGCCATTTTGAAACCCCACAGGCGCCGCAGGCCGCTTCGGCACACTCAGGCCAGGTTCCTGCTGGCGTCACCGGAGATCTCATACATCCGCAGGATCTGCAGGGCCACACCGATCCGCAGGGCCGCCTGCGCGTCGCCGGCGAACTCACCGAGCAGGCGTTCCAGCTTGCTGACGCGGTAGCGCATGGTGTTGTAGTGGTAGTGCAGCAGGCGGGCGGATTCCGCGATGTTGAACCGGGTATCGAAGAACACCTCGAGCGTCCTGAGCATGTCCGCGCGGGCCGGCTCCGGCAGGTCCAGCACCGGGCCGAGGGTGTCATGGATGAACGCCTGCAGTTCAGTCCGGCCCACACTGCTGATGAGCCGGTACAGCCCGAGCCCGCCGAAACCGGTCACGGCGCCATTCCCGCTGAGCCTGCGGCCGATCTGCAGGGCAGCCCGGGCTTCCTCGTACAGCCGGGGAATTTCCTCCGGCCTGGCGCTGACCTGGCTCACCCCTACCGAGTAGACCTGCCGGGTGGTGCCGGTCATGTCGGCCTGCACCTTCCGTGCGAGTGCCACCGGGTCATCGTTGGCCGCACCGACGACCGCCACGAGTTCGGTAGCGAACCCTGCCACCGCCGCGTGCGGGTCGCGCGCACGGATCGCCGACGTCCACAGCTCGACCGAACGCACCACGGCCGACTCCCGCCTGCGGGCGGTGGCCCCGGCCGGTTCCGGGCCGTCTCCGGGCCTGGCGACCAGCACCGCGACCGGGCGCTGCAGGTCCCACCGGAAGCTGGCGGCGCGGGCGACCGCGTCGGTGACGTTGGCCGGGGTGCTGGTGACCAGATCATGCAGGGCGTTGGAGGCGAACTGCTGCTCGGCGGCCAGGACGGCGAGGTGGCGGGTGATCTCGAGCGCGGCCACGAGCGCGGCCTGCTGGACGGCCGGGCCTGCCACACTGGGCAGGCCCGGCGGACCGCCGATCGCCAGCACGAACCCGTGCCGCATTGTGCCCGCACGGATAACCTCCACCGCCCACCGGATCCCCGACGCGGCGTCCTCATGCACCCCGCCGATCAGGCGTGCGGTATCCACCGGCCCGCTCCCCTGCCGGAATCCCATCTCGTCGAGACGGTCTAGCTCGCCGGTGGCGGCGAGCGGGCTTCCGGTCGTGTCGCAGATGACGACCTGCGCACCCGGCAGGATCACCGCCAGGCCCTCGACCAGCTTGGCCAGCCCCCCGCCCGTCAGCGCGATTCCGATGAACGCGTCCTGGATCTCCTGCGTCTTCGCCAGTGCCGCGGCCTGCCGGTTCACGATGGTCTCGAATGCCTGGCTGAGGACGTCATCGAGTGGGGCGGTGTGCGGGATCAGCACGATCGGGAAGCCGGCCCGGTCGGCGACGCCGATCACGGTGGCGGGCACTTCGGACAGGTACTCATCGAGCTTGACCCCGAGCCCGGCCAGGCCGTTGGCGGCCAGTTGCCCGACGAGGCGGCTGAACCCGGCCGGATCACGGGGCAGCGGGTAGCCAGTGGTGAGCAGAAACTCATCCCGCTTCGTCCAGCCCACGATGTTGGGTACCGACATGACGTTCAGCCGCCGGATCAGCCGCCCGAGCCCGTCGGCGCCCGCGATGAGCCGGGCTCCCCGCATGGCCTCCTGGCCGAGCAGTTCGCGCACCGTCAGGGCGTCGTGAGGGACCTGTGCCCCCTGCGCGCCCAGGGTCATCGGGTCAGCCTGGCCCGGCGGCCGTTGGGGTGGCACAAGGGTCCTCGACCAGGCCGCGGGCCCATGCGATGTCCTCTGCGGCCGGCTCCGGACCGGAATCCACGCCGAGCAGATCCAGCGGGTTCTGGGTGATCATCCGGGTGACCTGGTCGAGCGGGATCCCCTTCTCAAAGACGGTCTGGGCGAAGATCCGCAGCGCCTCGGACGGCAGCGGGTTGTGCCGCTGGCCGGTGTCGGAGACGAGCAGGCAGCGGGACGCCCCGATGCGCTCGACGCTCTGGACGATCTTGTCCACCGCCGCGTACTGCCACGCGGGTGAAACTGTGCAATAGCCGAACTCCGGCATGGCACCCATCCGCGCCACTTCCTCCAGGGTGCCCAGGTCGATGTCGGGGACCCGGAAGTAAGGATGCGTGACGACGATCTTCTCCACCCCCACCGACCGTGCCTCGCGGACCAAGGCCACGATCTCGCGCGGTGCGAGATGACAGGTGCCGAGAATCGCGCCGTGCTGGGCGACCAGTTCGAGGATCTCCTTGACCCCGGGCTGGAGCCTGCCCTCCTGATCGGCGACCCAGATGCCCTCCGCCTGGCTCCGGCCGCCCTGCTGTGAGTCGTAGCCGCCCGTCCCGCCGTGCACCTCGGCGTGGTAACCGGCGTCCACGGTGGGCATCCACACCTCTTTGCCGCCCAGCCGCAGGGATGCCTCCACCGCGGCCGGGTTGAGCCCGCCCACGTAGTAGTTGAGAACGATGCCGCCGTACACGCGGATGCCGGGGATGACCCGCTGCACCAGGTAGGCCCGGGACACCGTGTTCTCGTGGTGGCACTTGAGGACGATCGCCTTCATCCCGGCGTCACGGGCGGCCCGGACGATATCGAAATCGTCGGCGAGCCGGGGGAACAGGTCCGGATAAGGGTGGCAGTGAAGATCCACCGCACCAGAGATGTCGACGACTGGCCCGCCGTAGGTGCGCCTGCTCACACCGTCCTCCTGGTGGTCAGCTGCCCGCCGCCGGGACGCCTGGCATGACCTGCAATTTTCCCCCACCCTAGCCATGAGTGGCGGACTGGCAGTATGTCATGCATTGCTAATAAATAGGAGCATCTTTTAGCAGCTGTTGCCAACTCCGCAAGTGGCGGGGTGTGGACCGCTCAGGAAGGCCCAGGCCGGTGCGGCACCGGTGGCGGACGCCCGACGATCGCTTCCCAGGCCTGCGGATCGGTCGCGCCCTCGGTGCACAGGAGCAGCACCGACGTGGCCGGGCCCAGCCGGGCCGCCTCGCGCACCGGCCCACCCTGCACCGTCTGGCAGACGGCGAACATGCCACCGAGGGAGGCCGCCCCAGTCTCCCCGGCGACAATCCCGGCTGTCGCGAGTGCCCGCATCGCCCGGCGGGCCCAGCCGTCGGTCATGGCCACCATCGCGTCCATCCCGGCGGCGAGCAAGGGCCAGGCGATCTGAGACGGCGTCCCGCAGTTGAGCCCCGCCATGATGGACGGGTGCGGCCCGGGAACGGTCGTCAGGTCACCTGCCCGCAGCGATTCCAGCACGCAGTTGGCCGCGCGCGGTTCCACCCCGAGCAGGAACGGGCTCCGCTCCTGCCCCTCGGCCTTGTAATGCCGCACCACCGCCGCTGCCAGCGCACCCACCCCGACCGGGATCACCACCAGATCGGGCATGCCCGCCCGAGCAGCTGTGAGCTGCTCGGCGACTTCGGCGAAGATGGTCGAATACCCCTCCGACACCCGGGCCGGGGTGCGGGTGTAGCCGGGCCACGACGTATCGGAAACGACAAGGCAGTTCTCACTGGCGTCCTGGGCACTGCGGTGCACCGCGGCGTCGTAGTCCCCGGCCACGACGGACACGGACGCGCCTTCGGACTCGATGGCCGCGATCCGGGCCGGTGCTGTCCCGTCGGGAACGTAGATGACGGCGCGGGTACCGAGCAGACGGGCCATCCTGGCCACCGCCCGGCCGTGATTCCCGTCGGTCGCGGCGGACAGGGTGAGCGGCCCCAGCGCCGTCACCGCGGCCCGCAGATCGTCCACGGTGTCCCAGTCCACCTCGTGCCCGAGGTGCTCGACCAGCTCCCGGCAGACCGCATAGGAGGCGCCAAGCATCTTGAAGGACGGCAGCCCGAGCCGCCAGGACTCGTCCTTCACCCAGACCGTTCCAACACCCAGGTCGGCGGCCAGCCCTGGGCAGCTCACCAGGGGGGTGGGGGCATAGCCGGGCAGCTTGCGGTGCACCCGCAAGGGCTCGCTGGTCCGGGCCGCCCCGGGAACGTGCGGCCGGGCGGCCGCGTTGACCAGGACCTGCGGTGGGTCCGGCTCGGTCACGCTCCTGGCGCCCGCCGCGCCCGCCGCGCCCGCCCGCTGGCCA
>DPMS01000765.1 GCA_003541285.1 Actinomycetota bacterium | reverse complement strand
CATTAATAGGGTAAAATGGCTGTTTCGTCAATAGTCGATGCCGGGCTGGGGCTCGATGTTCTTGCGGTAGGCGTGCTTGATCTCGCGGACCTCGCTTGCCGTGTCGGCCAGCTCGATCACCTGCGGATGGGCGTCGCGGCCGGTCAGGATCAGGTGCATCAGGGGGGGCTTGCGCCGCAGGAGCTCCAGGACCTGCTCCAGGTCGACCAGCTTCAGCTTGAGGGCGTTGTTGATCTCGTCGAGGATGAGCCGCAGGGCCTGGGTGACGGCGGGGGTGCCAGGCTGGCTGAGGGTGACGGTAATCGCGGCGGCGGTGTAAGTGATGGTTCCGGTGAGGCCGCGGATGATCGTCTGGCGGGTGATGGCGCGGTATTCGTCGTTGTCGCGCAGGTAGGCGTTGAGGTGGCTGGCCAGCCAGTGCTCGGCGTTGTGCGCGAGGAGCCGCAGGACCATCTGCAAGGTCCGGCGGCTGGCGCGCAGCACGGCGCGCTGGGCGTCCGGGTCGATCTCGTTGGCGGGTAGCCGGGCCGGGATCTTATCCAGGGCGGCTTTTGCCCTGGCGAGCTGGCGTTCGGCTGTGGTGATCTTCTGCTGGGCGGCGGGGATCAGCCGGGTGTTCTTGTCCGTGGCGGGGATGGCTGGGTCGCGGAGCAGCGCTGCGAGGCCGGCCTGGGCGCGGCTGAGGGCGGCCTCGGCCGTGCGGACGACCGCCCGGGCGGTCTTGCGGGCCGGGTTGTCGGTGACTTTGGTGTTCGCTTCGATGGTGGCGGCGTAGTCGCAGATCTTGTCTATGCCGTAGTTCGCTGAGGCGTATTTGAGGAAGTTCTCCTCGCGCCAGCGGGACCTGAGCCAGGACAGGATGTCCGCCGGGCAGGCATCAAGGTCGGAGGTGAGGATCTGCATCGCCACCTGGCCGTGCTCGAACAGCGTGATCTGGCGGGCGTCGCCGTAGTCCTTGAGCTGCACGGTCTCCTCGGCCCAGGCGATCTGCCGGGTCCGGCCGCCGCTGGTGACGGTGGTCAGGACGGGCAGGCATGCCGGGATCGCGAGGGGCGCGCGGCGGTAGGTGACCCAGTGGACGTTCTCGTCGCGGCAGTGGCGGAACACCTGCGGGTAGGCGCCGCCCCGGTCGAAGCCGAGCATGATCGCCGTCCCGGGGCCGGCGGCGCGCTTCAGCTCGGCCAGGGCCAGGGGCAAGGTGGCGGACAGGCCGGACGGCTCGCCGGTCACGAAGCACACGGCGCGGCCGTCAGCGGTGGTGACGTGGGTGTCGGCGTGTCCTTTCCCCGCCCGGCCCCGCTTGTTGTTCCAGCCCTTCCCGACCGGTTTCGCGCCTGTGTAGGGCACGAAGTGGTCATCGACGTAGTAGACGCCGGACAGTGACGGGGCGGCAGCGAGCATCGCGGCGGCGAACGCGGCCTGCAGCCCGGCGGGGTCGGCTGTCCCGGCGATCACGGCGAACCGGGGCCGGATCGTCCGCGCGCCGGGCAAGAGTGCCAGGCCGGCCAGCGGCCCGGCCTCACCGGCCGGCAGGTGCTTGAACTGCTCGACCGTGGCGGCGCCGAGCGCGAAGCAGATACTGGCCGCCGACAGCAGCGCCACGTCAGCGGGCCGCCGCCGGCCGGTGCCCGCCGCGAGCCCGGCGGTGGCGAGCACGTCGCCGGCGCCGGCCTGGCTGCCGAAAGCGTGCAGCAGCATCGCGCCGGCGTACCGGGACGCGAACACGCCCCCGATGATCCGCGGCCCGGCCATGACCTGGCCGGCCGCGCCGGCCTCCGCCGGCCCCGGATCAGCCAGCGGCGCTTCCGCCAGATGCCCGCCCGGGCCCGCAGCAGGCTCCGCGGCCAGCTCGGCGTCCCCGGCCAGCTCAGCGTCCCCGGCCGACCGCGGGCCGAGGCGGCGGGCGACGGTTGTGTGCGCCACCCCGAGCCGCCGCCCGGTCTCCGAGTCGGAGACGCCCTGGCCGCGCCAGGCCGCGGCCCGCTCCCAGCCGGCTTCTTCCAGCTTGCGGGGCCGTCCCCGCTGCCCGCGGGCCAGTGCCGCCGTCCCGCCGCGGACCGCGATGTTATGCCGGGTCGCCACGTAGTTCTCGGTCAGGCCCAGCACCGCCGCGACCCGCCGGCCCGTGAACCCCAGCCCCCGCAGCACCGTGATCGCGATATCCCGCATCATCGTGTCGCCGGCCGCGTAATCAAACAGCACCACGCTGCCAGCCGAGATCAGCACCCGGCCATCCGCCTGGTGCGCGCGCAGGTCCGAAGGCTCGGGCATGCCCTCCAGGATCGCCGCTACCGCCGCGCTCATGCCGCTATGATACCAGAGTTTTAAATCTTTTTGCACAGGCGGGCGGAAGAAACCCGCACGTCACGCCAACTCGGTCCGCCTATTGCCGGAGATCTGGGGCTCGGCCACTCCTATAGCGGCTGCGCACCGGCCCGGCCATCCGATGAGACCCGCGTCTCGCCAGGCAGTCAGCTCGGCGCAGACCAGCAGCGCCGCTTGGCACTGTCAGCTTGAACAGCGGAGGGCTGGCTGATCCACTCCAGCAGGTCTCTATCGGGGCGCACAATCGCCGAGAGTAGCGCTCACGAGATGCCGCTAACACGTGGAACAAGCTATGACCTGCGTCAACGTGGAGCGGGTGACGAGAATCGAACTCGCACTGTCAGCTTGGGAAGCTGATGTTCTGCCATTGAACTACACC
>DPMS01000231.1 GCA_003541285.1 Actinomycetota bacterium | reverse complement strand
CCAGATGGCGTGAATAACCCTCCCCGTCTCTTGGTGAAGGAGATATATTGGCTTTGGAAATCCGGTTCTGAGCCGAACCTTACGTGTTGATCAATGCTCCAATTCGCCTTGGGATTCTTTGGGAAAAGCCCGGCACTTGGATCCTCATCGGGACGCAGCACACGATACACCGGATCGCAGTTGTGGACGAGGATAGCGGTGGTGGCTGCTTGGATGTAGAAGTCGTGGTTGTGGGGGATGGTGAGGTCCCACATCCAGCCGGTGTGGGTTGTGGGGGTGTGGCCGCCGGTGACGGTGGCGGGGGTGCCGTTGGGTGTGCGCAGGTGGGTGCCAGGGTGCAGGGTGCCGGCTGTGGCCCAGTGGTGGGTGGCGGGGAGCCGGGACTACCGTGCCGCGCTCGCCGGCAATGACCTGGTGGTCGTCGGAAGCGCGAAAGATGTGCCCGAGGTCGTGGCAGGGACTCGTCACGTGCGGCTGCGTTATGCCTCCGTGAGGACGGTCATGCCGGAATTGCTGGCACTGTTTCCCGCGGGTGTCCGCGACCCTTGGCGGGCCAAGCGTGATGTCCGGCCTGATCAGCTGGGCATTGAGGTGAGCGACCAGCCAGCCCGGGTGAGCGCGCTGGTCTTCGTCCACGTCGATGACGGTTATGAGGCGCTTGTCGATGAGCCTGGAGACACAACTGTGCACAGGCTGAACCTGCATGAGAACTCGCTGCGTTACGTACGGGGCTCCTCGACGCCGTGGTTGCTGCCCGATGGGCGCTTCGGTCCTTATCTTCCGGCGTTCGATGACGAAGGGGCGCACCGCGCACGTACTGCCACGCTGGAGCGACTGCTGGCCCGGTCCCGGTATGTCGCCGGCCCGTCCGCTGTGGTCGCAGACCATCTGTCATTGCTCTTCACCACAGGCGTGCCGACGGTCACGGAGGCCGGGACTGGGAGGACGCGGTGAAGAACCATCGGAGTGTTCTGATTGTCCGGCCGCAGCCGTCCCGCGGGCTCGGCGCGTTCTACCGGAACCTCGGCCTGACCATGCTCGCGACCCATGCGCGGTCCAGTGGCCTGGAACCACTCCTTGCCGATCTCACCTTCGATGACTTCGGCACCGCGCTGCAGCAGGAATCGGCCGTAGCCGCGTTCAGTCTCTACATTGACGACTTCGCGTGTGGCATGGAACTCGCTGCGGCGGCCAGGCAAGCAGGCCGGGTAACGGTCGTCGGTGGGCCGCACGTGACCCTGCTGAGACACGACGTTTTCGCGCTGACCGATGCCTTTGACCTGGTGGGAGTAGGTGACTGCTTGCCGCAGGCCATGGCCGCGATCACCGGCGTCATGCGCGGCGGCGGCGTCCCGGCCGCCAGGATCGTTGGCAGCGGCACCGGCACCGCACGGATGGACGAGCTTGTTCCCGACTACACGATCTGGCCTGAGCACCGCTATTTCCCGGTCTTCCCTGTGGAGTTCTCCCGTGGCTGCCGCCAGCACTGCCCGTTCTGCACTGATCCGGTGCTGCGGCGAGGCGTGGCCGTCGACCCGGTTCAGCGGACCATGGCCACCCTGCGTGGGCTCGCGGACCGCTACGGCCAGGTGTGGGTCCGGTTCGTGGACTCCAGCATGAGCAGCCTCGGGACCGATCTGGACCAGCTGCTCGACGCGATGATCGCCGCGGACCTGCCCATCGAATGGGCTGCGTACGCCTACCCCCACGACATCACGCCCGTGCTCGCTTCCCGTATGGCGCGAGCTGGCTGCCGGGCGCTCTTCCTGGGCATCGAAAGCCTGGCCGAGGGGGTTCGCGTCGGCAAGCACCACACTAAACATCCCGGTGAGGTCAGCCAGGCGGTCGACCTGCTTCATGAGCACGGGATCTTTGTTCACGGCAACTTCATCATCGGCCTGCCCGGTGAGACGCGCCGGACCGTTGAGCAGACCCTCGCGGGCCTGGCGCCTATCCGGTTCGATTCTGTCGGCGGCAGCCCCTTCTTCCTCACCCCCGGTTCTACATTCGAGCGGCGGCCAGAGAAGTTCGGAATCCGTATCCTCGACCCGGCATGGCGAATCCGCCAGCACATCAATTTCTACGACCCGGCACACGAATACTTCGCAACTGCGACGCTTACCCAGCCGCAGATGAAAGTCCTCCACGGCCAGTTCCGCCGCCACATCGAGACGGAACATCTGGCGTGCTGGAATCTGTCCGACTACGCGGCCTTGTGCTGGCTGTCGGTCGGAGGCTCCATGCCCGACCTGGCCCAGCTCTGGCAACGGCCCGATGGTGAATTGAGTCACGATCAGCGTCTGGTCGTCGACGTCCTCAAAGAGAAGACCGGCCTCACCCTCCCTCGCCAGGCTGCGGGCTTCGTCACTGTCGCCCACCGCGTTGCTTCACAGTCCCGGGCCAGGCTGGCGGGCTTGTGAGAGTACTGGCAGTCAGCCGTGGCGCCCCGGGGCTGGGCCGGGTCGTCCCCTCGCTCGCACTGACCCAGGCACTCGGCGACGGCTCTCCGGCAGCTGTTCAGTTCGTCTCCTACGAAGTGGGAACGCAGTATCTGCGCGCTCTTGGTAAAGAGGTCATGGACATCGGTGCACCTGATGGGCTGTTCATCGATCCGGTCTCACCCCAGGCCGTCCGGATCGTGGAGCTAGCCGAGAACACAGCGTGGGACCTGGTCCTGATTGACGGCGAGTTCCTCCTCCCGGTAGCACTGGCTCATCTGGACCTGCCAGTGATCTACCTGGCCAATCCGCATGATCTGACCGGGCAGCCGAACACGTTCCGGCGGGTGAACCGGCTGCTCCTCGCGTACGCCGACGCCGTGCTGATCTCCAGTCTGACCAGTACCAGCCCTGCACGCCGGTCTGGGCTGGTCCCCAGCACACCGTGCCTGGAAGTGCCGGCGATCATCAAAGACTTTCCCGTTGGGCACCAGCCTGCTGCCGGGCCGCCACGAGTGCTGGTTTCGACAGGCGGCGGATCGGTGCACGCCCACCCCAGACTGCGGGCAGCAACAGATGCTGCGCTGGCCTGCATGCTCGACGCTCTTGCAGAAGCCGCTGTGAGCGGCCTTATCGCCCACGCCACCGTTGTGCTGGGCGCCGATGCAAACGTGCCGGGGCGCTATGGGCACCGCCCGACGGGATGGCTGGACATCATGCCCGGGCCGGTCGAGCTGACCGACCTGTATCCCCATCACGAGCTGATGATCGCCCGTGCGGGCCGCAACACCGCGGCCGAGGCCGCCTACTGCGGCATCCCGGCCATCCTGATCCCCATCACAGCCGACCCGCATCGGGGAGGTGAGCAAGCAAGCAATGCGCGAGCCGTCGCTCATCTCCCGAACATCTTCACGCTGCCCGATTGGCGGGACCCAACTGCGCTGCGGCAGACTTTGCACCTGGCGCTGACCTACGCACGGCGAAAACAGCGGGTCAAAGGGCGCCGTGGCAATGAGGCGGGCGCCCGGTTCGTCCGCCAGATCATTGCTGGCCCTGACCGGCCTGCGACAATTCTTACTGGATGTGAGGTATTTTCCTGATGACCACCTGGGACATGACTTTCCGCGCGCTGCCGGGGATCCCGCTGATCCAGCCCGGCGACAATCTCGCGGCCATCATCGCGAAATGCGCTGAAGCGGACGGGCTGACCCTGGCCGACGGCGACGTGATCATCGCCGCTCAGAAGATCGTCTCCAAAGCCGAGGGCCGCCTGGTACGCCTGAGCGACATCACACCCAGCACCCGTGCCCAGCGGCTCGCTGAGCTGACCGGCCGCGACGCCCGGCTGTGCCAGCTGTATCTGGACGAGTCGGCGGCAATCCTCGGCATCAAAGGCCGCCACATCGTCACCATCCACCGGCTGGGCTTCCAGGGTACCGGCGCCGGCGTTGACACCTCCAACGCCGGGCCGCCCGGCGACGGCTACGCCGTGCTGCTGCCCAAAGACCCCGACGCCTCTGCCCGCTACCTCCGGGCGGGCATCGGCGAACTGACCGGCGCGACGGTCGCCGTAATCGTGTCCGACTCCTTCGGCAGCCCCTCCCGCGAAGGCGCATTCGGCGCCGCGATCGGCATCGCCGGCATCCGCCATCTCGAAGAACCTGATGGTGAAGCCGACCTGTTCGGAAAACCCAGTAAGCCCGTAATGAACCGGGTCGATGAAATCGCCTCCGCGGCCTCCATCCTCATGGGCCAGACCGCAGCAGCCCACCCTGTCGTCATCGCCCGCGGCGTTCCGTACACCCCCGACGATCACGCTGAACTGTCAAAGCTCCTGATAGGGGCGGAGCTGCCCGGCACCGACTATGACCTCACTCTCAGCGGCCCAGCCTGAGTCACGCCCGCGCACCGGAACGCAGATCCAGCCATGACCGCCGCCATCACGGTCAGCTCGCAGCCAAGCCCAGACGACCTCCCGCTGGAGATCGTCGAGAGAAAAGGCATCGGGCATCCAGACACCCTCGCCGATGCTCTCGCCGAACGCATGTCGGTGGCCTACTCGCGCCACTGCCAGCAGACATTCGGCGCGGTCTTACACCACAATCTCGACAAGCTCTACCTGCGCGGCGGCCACGCCCACACCGGCCCCGGCGTCTTCGAGATGATCGCCCCGGTGACCTTGATGATCGGGGGCCGGGTGTCCACCTCCTTCGGCGACCAGGCGATCGACCACCGGGGCCTGTTCGAGGACGTCGCGCGCAGCTACCTGACCACCGTCCTGCCGAACTTCGACCAGGCCCGCTGGCTGCGCATCGAGCACCTGACCAGCGACCGCTCCCGCTACCCGATCTGGTTCCATCCCCGTGATCTGGCCGATCTGCCCGAACTTACCTGCCCGACCGCCAGTGACACGGTGGCAGTAACGGCATGGTGGCCGCACACCCCGGCCGAGCGGCTGACCCTGGCCCTGGAACGCCACCTCAACCAGCAAGCCAGCGGTCCGGCCGATCTCCGCCTAGGGCAGGACATCAAAGTCATGGCTGTCCGTCATGCACGCCGCGTCGACGTCACGGTCAACGTCGCCGTGCACCCACTCGCCGCCCCCGATGCGGACACCTACCATGCCATCCTGCGACAGGTGCATGCGGAACTCGACAGGGTGGCAGCCCGGGAACTCGATGGTGCGCTGGAGTACCAGCTCACGCTCAACAGCGGCGACACGAACCCCTACCGGGGCAAGAAGCACTACCTGCTTGGCAGCGGCTCCTGCCTGGAATTCGGGGAAGAGGGCTTCGTCGGCCGCGGCAATACTCCCAGCGGGCTCATCCCGATCCACCGGCCCAAGAGCGTAGAGGCGGCCTTCGGGAAGAACCCCACCTACCACGCTGGCAAGGTCTACGCCGTGCACGCCGAGCAGATCGCCCGCGCAGTCCACGCCGCCACCGGCACACCGTCCACCGTCACCATCATGGCGCAGCACAGCAACCCATTGCGCGAACCAGCGGTGACCCACGTCACGCTGCACGGCAATACCGACCATGCCGCAGTCACAGGCATCGTGCGCGACACGCTGGCAGCAACCGACCATCTCGCGCTCGCCATGGACGGCATGCTGATACCACGCTGATGTGCAGGTCACTGCGGCCGTGCGATCACCGCGGCGGCAACCGCAGATGCCGGACCGGGGGGCCTGCGGCGATCTTCTCGCAGACGGCCAGCTACTGCGGGTGCTGCCACAGCCGTACATACCCCTGCGGCGGGTGGAAGCCGCCCAGTTCCGCCTGCAGATCGCTGGCCCGCAGGCCCCGGTACTCGGTGACGTCCAGGATGGGGATGGCGAATGCCCGGTCCAGGTCGCGGACATACGCCAGCACGCTGGCACCGTTCCCGGGCCGGGCCGTCTCGGCGATCGCCGCGATGCGTTCCGGACATCGGCGATGGTCGGCCCGAGATCGATCACCGCCGCCAGCCGGGACACCGGCGCGTTCAGGTACACGAACCAGCGGACCGGGCGGCCTTCCAGGAACCGGCGCCGGAACTCATGGGTCTTCTGCCCACGCCAGATCAGCTCGTAGAACTCGGCGTTCAGCGCCATCAGCACTGGCTCCGCCCCGGCCGCGCCGTCCGGCTCGGCGAACAGCTCCTGCTGAAGCTGGCCCACGCCCCTATCGCCTGTCACGAGTCCCATCCTGCCCCGCTGTCGGCGCCACAGGCGCCTATGCAGCCATCACTGCGACGATCACAAGTGACGTGACCACCGTCCAACCCATGCGGATCCATGGTGACAGCCAGATGATCCGGTGGCAGCGAGCTGTGCTAGCCGTGTCCAGCCTCGGTGCCGGGGCGTGACTGCTGCCCGGTGAATACGTGCACGACTTCGATCTGGCCGACGATGTTGGCGTTGAGCTCGTCGAGATCCTCAGCGGGGATCCATAGTTCGAGGATTGTCTTGCCTCCTACCTGCCGGACCGGGTAGCGGGCGACGAACTGCGAGCGGACGCGGAATCGGGTTACGTAGCCGGTTCCGCTGGCGGGGACGTTCCAGTCACGGGCGATCTTGATCGCGTAGTTCTCGCTGAGTACCGGGTAGAAGATCGGCTGCCTGGGCAGACGGGGCGGCCATGCTCGCCATCCGGTCTGGCGGACCAATTCGAGTTCTTCCGGCCCGGTCGGCCGCCACAGCAGCGTCGTCTCATCCTCATCCATGATCATGTTCCTGGCATGATTGGCGGGCCCGGACGGTGCGGATGGCGGTCATGGGGCCGGCTGGGCCGGGCTGGATGCCTGGGCGGCGGTCTCGGAGCGGATCAGCTCAAGCAGCCGTCCCATCCAGTTACGTCCCTGGCCACGCCCGGTGTTCCAGTAGCCCGAGCCCACGCTGGCGTACTCGATTCGGCCGTCGCCGGTGGTGAGCAGGATCTCGGCAAGCTGGGGGCGCTGGGCGAACTTGGCCCGCAGCAGCCGCGCCATGACCCCGGTCCTAATAACAGGCCAGTCCGCGCGGATGGCGGCCTGCTCGGCGAGTTTCCCGGCGTCATAAGGCCGGTCCGCTGCGCGGATCTGCTCGGCTGTGGCCGGGTCCGCGGCGGCGAGCGCCCAGTAGGCGTGGACGACGGTGGGGTAGCTGACCGAGTCGACCACGATCGCTGCGGGGTACTCATTGCGCAGGGCCAGCACACCCGGCTCTTGTGGCCACCCCTTGGGGTAGAAGACCTGGTTCAGGTGGACGGTGGGCGAATCAGCTCCCTCTGGCCCGTCAGGGTAGGTGGGTCGTGCCCATTTCTCCCGCTCTTGCTGCCGGTCGGCGAAGTAGTCAAGTGCCTGCTGGTGCATCTGGTCGGTCACCGTCACCGCGTTCCCGCCGGGATAGTCCAGCCTTCCGCCTTTGCCAACGGCAAGGACGCGAAGCGGCCAGTCCTTGGAGTCCATGTCGCCGAGGGCGTACCGCCGAAGGTGCCAAGGTATGGCCTCGTAGGCGGCGCGCAGCGCGGCCCGGTCCTCTTCCGAGCGGCTCTGGAGGTACTGGTCCAGGGCCAGCAGGCAGCGGCCGGTCGAGTTGGGACGCCCGTTGAGCGTGTCGATCTCATCTGCCACCTCGCCAAGCAGCCATTCGGGTTTCATCCACGACTGCGGGTCGGCGAACCGCCAGGAGGCGAGGTGGTGCGCGGACGCCCGCGCCCCAGGCTCGAACGAGGTGGCGACCCAGCCGGAGGCGAGTTTGGCCTTCAAGCCGGCCAGATCGACCCATTCCCAGCAGAAGATGCTGCCGTCGGCGTAGATCTCCAGGTCGGTCAGGAAGTAGTCCTTGCCATTGCGGATGAAGACCGGCCGGGTGACGCCCTCGATCCGCTCGCCGTCAACCTGGCGGGAAATCCTGACATTCGGCACGCCGCTCATTGTAGGAAGGCCGGGCGTCAAACCCCGCCGCAATTTTTCGCCGTACCCGTGCCTTCGGCACCGGCCAGCGGCTGAGCCTCGTTCCCGTCAGTGCGGCCGGTAGCCGCCGTTCGCCCCCGTTCCACCTTGCCGCCTCCGCACCCAGTTCCCTCTTGCCCACAGTCTGCCCATCCTGCATCATCATAACTATCTGATTTAAATCAACATACCTACGCATTACTAATGATCTTGGTGAGTTCCGCCGGGCTGGCGGGTCAGCGGGGTGCCGAGCGGAAGGGGTTCGGGTGGCTGGGATCGTCACGATTTCCAAGGGCCACGATGCCTCCTACCCGTGGAAGCAGATCGGCACCTCGGAGCGCGGCCGGGACCGCGTCGGCACTGCGGGTGCCGGGTATTACCTGTCCCCGGCTGAGCGTGGCGGGGAGCCGCCGGGGATCTGGACCGGCAGGGGCTGGGCTTACGTCCCGGCGGTCAGGAAGCCGGAGTGAGGACCTTCGGCAGGCCGGCGAGATTCTCGGTCACCTCATCGGCGTCGAACGTGCCGGCCCGGCCTGCTTGGAGTTCGTTGAAGGCCCAGATCCCGCCGCAGTCTTCTGGCGGCCCCTCCCGCCTTCCGCCAATGCAGCGCGGGTAGGCAGTCCCCGGCTCGGCCGGGACGATCTTCTCTACCACGATGTCGTGCCGCCAGTCGTCACCGAAGTCGTAGGTGTAGACGACCTTCGCACCCTCCGCGACAGCCACCTGGGCCAGTGCTGCGGTGGCCTCATTCTTCCGCTCCGACCAGTCGTCGCCGTCGTCCGGTGCACCGAACTCGCCGCATACCGTCTCGAACGCGTGGAGGTGATAGCCATCCCAGCGGAAGGCGGCCTGCAGGACCACGTGCACCAGGTCCAGGGTCATCGCGCTCGGGATCTCCAGCCGCCGCCACACCGGCGGCTTCGCGCCGTGCAGGCTCGCCTTCACCCGGTGCACAGTGGTCGCGGCGCTTTTTGGCAGCCGGGGCAGCTGCTGGATGTCGACGCGTTTGCCGCCGACGTACGTCTGCTGCCGCAACCGGTGCAGCATCTGCTGCTCCAGGATCCCAGCCGCAGCCGCCTCTACCTGAATCAGCATCCGGATGAGCTCGTCCGTCGATGTCACCGGCTTCTTCGGCATGCCGACGATTGTCGCAAACTCAGGCGCTGCCGCGCGGGCGGGCACGCCAATTGCGGCAGCGAACGTTGAAGAATGCTAAAGCGGACGCTGCCGACGCCGACGGCGTCGACCAGCGTGGCGGGGCGGCACCGCCTGGGCCCGGGGCAGCTTCAGCAGCCGCAGGAGCCGAGCGTTCTCCGCCCGCAACTCCGCCAACTTCCTGGCTACCCACGCTGGTGCCTCCACATCGGCAGGTGGTAGCCCGTCACTCACGCAGACCCCTGGCCAGCTCTTGGGCATCTGATGTGCAGCGTTGCCAACCCCGGTGTCGATGAAGATCGTTGCGCTGAGCCGCGATGCTCACAGCGTTAGCTACGGAAAACTTCGGCTAGGATATGTTAGTCGCAGATTTCTTCGGGAGAGGCGAAGGAAATAGTGGATACGAGGATCGTCTTCGCTGCTGACCTGCCAGCAGCGACGATCTCGGACCGGGTGCGCAGAGGTCAACTGGCGCGGCTCGGAGTTGGCATCTACACCAGCGACGTTATGTCTGATCCCGCCGCGGTGGTGGCTCGTGAGTGGCACGCCATCTTCGGCCGGATGTTTCCGCAGGCAGTCATCACTGATCGCTCGGCACTCACGGGCGGACCAGTCGGGGGCGTGCTCTATCTCGCCTACGAGGGCCGCGACCGCGAAGCGCGCCTGCCTGGCATGACCGCACTTGCCCGAACCGGCGCGGGCCCACTGGACGGCGATATAGCGCTTCCTGGTGGCCTCTACCAAGCGAGCAAAGGACGGGCGCTGGCTGAGAACACCAGACCGTCCCGCTCGCGGGATGGCCGGACCCGCCGCACCTTGGACTGGGCTGAGCTGGGCGACTGGATCGACCGCCTGTGCCAGATCGACGGAGCACGGCGCCTTGCCGGATACCGGGAGAAGGCAGAGCAGATCGCAGGTGATGTCGGCGCGCCCAGGGAGGGGATAAGGAAGCTCTCGCAGATGATCGGGGCGGCTCTTGGCACGCAGCAAGTCCGCACCCCATCTAGGGCCCTGACCGCGCGCCAGGCCGCCCTGCCGTATGACCAGGAGCGGATCCGCCGGTTCGACCGGCTCATAACCAGCCTGCGCCAGTCCGCGCCGCAGAATCGGCCGGTGCCCGACCCCCGCGATGCGCGATATGCTTGCCTGCCATTCTTTGAGGCCTACTTTTCTAATTTCATCGAAGGCACCGAATTCGAGCTGGCGGAGGCTATTGCCGTGGTCTACCAGGGCAAGAAGATCCCCGGCCGGGGAGACGATAGCCACGATTTGACCGGCACTTACAGAGTCGTCTCCGATCTGGGCGAGATGACCACGCTCGCATCGACGCCTGATGAGTTCCTTCAGTTGCTGCGGTCCAGGCATGCGACCATCCTGGGGGGCCGGCCGGATAGGCGGCCCGGGTTCTTCAAAGAAGCGGTAAACCGAGCTGGAGACTCGGTATTCGTTCTGCCCGGGTTGGTAGCAGGTACTCTGCGTGCCGGGTGGGAACAGATTTCTGAACTTGATACCGCCTTCGAGCGCGCTGTGTACATGATGTTCCTTGTCTCAGAAGTGCATCCATTCGATGACGGGAATGGCAGGCTGGCCCGCGTCATGATGAACGCTGAACTCGTCGCCGGCAAGCAGTCGCGGATCATCATTCCAACGGTGTTCCGGGACGATTACCTCGGCGGGCTGCGCCTGATGACGCGGCAAGACGATCCCGGTGTCCTCATCAAAGCACTGCGGTACGCCCACGACTACACCGCTCAGATTGACTTCTCCGACCTGACGCCAGCGACAGACACCCTGCAGGCGACGAACGCCTTCCACGAGCCAGACAGCGATCATTGTCTTACGCTGCCTGCCAGCCTGGGTCTGTAAGTCCAGCGATGTCGGGCCGACAACGGTGGTTCGTGGCTGAGGAGCGGTTGAGCGGCTGACCAGTCACTCCGTGGACTGCATTCGCGCAGGTAGCGACCATCCATCGCTGCACTG
>DPMS01000057.1:243-5349 GCA_003541285.1 Actinomycetota bacterium | reverse complement strand
GCCCGCGCCGTTGCGGCCGAGCAGTCCGGTGACCGACCCGGGCTCGATATCGAAGCTGACGTTGTCAAGGGCGAGCTGGCCGCGGTAGCGGCGGGACAGCCCGGCCACCGAGATCGCTGGCGTCATAACCTCGTGCCTTCCTGCGCCTAGCTGGATTCGCGGATCAGCGCGACCAGCTCATCGGCGTCCATCCCGAGCCGGCTGGCCTCAGCGACCAGTGGCTCCACATAGCGCTCGGCGAACCGCTTGCGGCGCTCGGCCAGCAGCCGCGCACGGGCGCCGGCCGCGACGAACATCCCGATGCCGCGGCGCTTGCCCAGCAGCCCGTCGTCGGTCAGCATGCTGATCCCCCTCGCCGCGGTGGCCGGGTCGATCCGGTAGTAGGCGGCCAGCTCGTTGGTCGAGGGCACCCGCTCGCCCCCGGCCAGGGTCCCGTCCGCGATCTCCCCTGCCAGCCGCCCGGCGACCTGGACGAACAGCTGAGCCCCCTCAAGCCATGCACCCGGCACGGCAAGAGCGAGCCCGGATTGCCCCGGCCGACTGACTGACGGCACCCAGAACGCCCCGTCCGGCGCGGCGCCGGCGGCATCCCGGCCCACCGTATCGGGCGCGCAATAAGACGGAACTGCGCGCGCTGTCTGGCCCAGGTTCCAGCACGGTCCGTGACCAACTGGCATAGGACGATCATCGTGGCCTGTGCACCCATCCGGTCGGCGTGCGCGTCTTGTTCCGTGATCAGCGCACCGCCCACGAGGTGAGCGGTGCTGACCGCGCCGCGATGGCTATGCCGCGGGCTGGCGGCTGGGTGCCGGCCCGCCGGTGCCCGGCACAATGATAAGCATGGACCGATGCCAGCCCGCGGGCCTGCCTGACCGCGGGATGGGGGATATGGCCGGGCTGCCACTGCGGCACGCGGGCCGGGTCATCGTGCTCGACCCCGCTGACCGGGTGCTGCTGCTGCGCTACGACGATGATCCGCCGGCCGGGCGGCACTGGGCCACTCCCGGCGGGGGCCTGAACCCCGGAGAGTCCTACGCGGCAGCCGCCAGCCGCGAGCTTGCCGAAGAGACCGGCTGGGACGATATTGCGCTGCTGGGCGAGATCCACCGGCACATGCGGATGATCGTCCGCGAAGGCCGGGCTTTCCGCCAGCATGAGCGTCTCTTCCTGGCCCGCACTGACCAGGTGTGCCGTGACCTCGGGGACGTGGCCGCGATGCACGCCAGTGATGGCATCGCCGCATGGCGATGGTGGACCCTGGCCGAACTGGACAGCACCGCCGAGGTGATCTGGCCCCGCAGGCTCGCCGCGCTGATCCGGGGCACGCTCAGCGGCCGCTAGGCCGGCAGTACCTCTGCCGCGCATCACGCCCTCGGCGGCATGACAGCGGGCCGCCGGCGAGCGTTCAAGATCGATGGACCCGGGCGGGCACCAGCAGCTAGCGTCATGATCCAGCCCTGAGGAGTCCGGGGCCGTGACGGGCTTCGGCGCCGGGAGTCCGCGGTCGAATTGATGGTGGCCCGGCTGCCGGTGGACTGGCCATCACGTGTGTGATCAAGGGCAACGCGACTGCGGCCCCCTACCGCTTACTGCGAGTTCCGCGGCCTAGCCGGAGGGCGACCGCGACGGTGCTGGCTCCGGTAAGCAGGGCGACCGTATTGGGCACGATGAGGGCCAGGTTGCGTGCGGCGATGCCGTAGCAGATCCACAGCAGGAATCCCACCAGCAAGACCGCGAAGTACCCGATCGACACATCAGCCGAGGATCGCTGCCGGAGCATCCGGCGGATCTGCAGAACCGGTGACAGAGCCATCAGCACGCCCCACGCGGCGGCGGCAATAGCAAGCCCGGTCGTGGCCATGACGCCTCCCCTGAAAGGCGCCCGGGCTCGGCGGACTGTGCTCGCCAGCTGACCTGGTGAGGGGCGCAAGCACGGCCGTCACTCACGCTACCAGGAGCCCGGCCCTGAGGCAGTGCCGCACGCGGGAGTCCGGCTCAGCCTTAGCAGCGAACTGCGTGACGCGGCCGAGTGATTACAGTTCGCTGGCTGGGAACTGCCGTCGTACATCGTCACCGGCCAGACCGCTCCCGATGGCCTCAGCCAGCTTCGGCTATCGCGAGGTCACGGCGCCAACAGGTGGGTGGCACGTGGCGCCCGCGCATTCCATCGTTGATTCAATCGATGCTTGAATCGCCGCTGGAAAGCATGTTCTACTCGGCGGGTGATTGGGAGGCACGACGATAGAGCCGACCCGGGAACGGCTGCTGACGGTGGCCGAGCGGCTGCTGCTGGAGTCCGGCTACGACAACGTGTCCGTGCGGGCGATCAACGCCGCAGCAGGGGCGAACGCGGCCGCCGTTCATTACCACTTCGGTTCCAGGGACAGGCTGGTGGCAGCTCTGCTGGAGGAGCGCTGGCTCCGCTTGCACTTGCTCGCCCTGGTCCTTTTTCCGGACGGCGGCTGGCATGGAATTCCCGCTGGTTCAGCCTGGCCCCGTGGGTCGAGCTGCTCCGTGCCGCCCGGCCGGACCTGACCGGTCAGGAGGCCGCGGACCGCTGGCTGCTCGCTTTCCGGCTCCTGCTCCACGTTCTCGGGAATCCGCTGGCGGACGTCCCGGACAACCCGCCGGCCTCCGCTGACGCCCTGCGCACCTTCGTCGTGGCGGGGCTGGACGCGCGGTGAACGCCACCGTCCCCGACGTGTTCGCGCCCGCGCGGCTGGGCCCCGTAGAGCTGCGCAACCGGGTCATCAAGGCCGCGACTTTCGAGGGCATGACCCCGCACGCCCTGGTCACCTCCGATCTGATCGGCTACCACCTGCGGCCCGCCCGCGGCGGGGTCGGCATGACCACGGTCGCGTACTGCGCGGTGTCGCCCGAGGGCCGCACCGACCGCCACCAGATCTGGATGCGCCCTGAGGCGGTGCCCGGGCTGCGCAGGCTCACCGAAGCGGTCCATGCCGAAGGAGCCGCGGTCTGTGCCCAGATCGGGCATGCGGGCCCGGTCGCCAACGCCGCCTCCAACCGGCTCCCCGCGCTCGCGCCGGCCCGCCGGCTCAGCCCGCTGAGCATGCGCATGATCAAGGCCGCATCCGCCGGCGACCTGCAGCGGATCACCCGTGCCCACGCCGAGGCCGCGCTCACCGCACGCGAAGCCGGTTTCGACGCGGTCGAGATCCACTTCGGGCACAACTACCTGGTCAGCTCATTCCTGAGCCCCCGGCTCAACAAGCGCACCGACGAGTTCGGCGGCAGCCTCGCCAACCGGGCACGCCTGGCCCGCGACGTCGCCCGCGCGGTGCGGGCCGCGGTCGGCGGCCAGCTCGCCATCACCGCCAAGCTGAACATGGATGACGGCGTGCCTGGCGGATTCTGGCTGGACGAAAGCATCCAGGTCGCCCACTGGCTGGAAGCTGACGGGAGCGTGGATGCACTCGAGCTCACCGCTGGCAGCTCGCTGCTCAACCCGATGTACCTGTTCACCGGGGACGCGCCGATCCGGGAGTTCGCCGCTGCGTTCCCGCAGCCGCTGCGGGCGGGCATCCAGCTCGCCGGCGGCCGCTTCTTGCGCAGCTACCCCTACCAGGAGGCCTACCTCCTCGACCGCGCCCGCCAGTTCCGTGCCGCGCTGACCCTGCCGCTCATCCTCCTGGGCGGGATCACCTGTAAAGAGACGATGGACCTGGCCATGGCGGAGGGCTTCGCGTTCGTCGCGCTGGCCCGGGCCCTGCTGCGCGAACCCGATCTCGTCCAGCGCATGCAGGCCGATCCCGGGACGAGATCGCTGTGCATTCACTGCAACAAGTGCATGCCGACCATCTACCGCGGCACTCACTGTGTGCTCGCGGCACCGGGGAGGACCTGATGTCCATCATCGCCGTCACCGGCAGCCCGCACGTCGACGACGTCAGCAAGATCGTGGGCGTGAACTACTTCGGCACGGTCGCGCTGATCGACGGGCTGTTCCCGGCTCTGCGCAAGGGCAGCCAGCCCGCCGCGGTGGTGGTGTCCCCGGTTGCCTCAACGATGCTGACCTGGGATGACAATCCGATCTCGGCTGCCGTCGAGAGCGGGGACGAAGCACTGGCCGCTGCCGCCGTGCAGTCCGCAGGTGACTACCGCGGCCAGTTCGCGTACGCCGCCTCGAAGAACGCGCTGACCGTGGCCGTGCGCCGCCGGGTGGCGGAATGGGGGGCTGCGGGCGTCCGCATCAACACCGTCGCCCCGGGATCCGTCGACACCCCGCTGCTGCAGGCCGGGGCTGCCGATCCCCGCTACGCGGAGGCAATCCGGGACTTTGCCGCCCCGATCCTGCGCCATGGTGGAGGATCCGCGCACCCCTTCTGGCCAGCGACTTGCGGGACGACGTGAGGCTGCCGGGCGTCACGTCACCGATCTTGGGCCGGGCCGGATCCAGCCCGGGGGCGTCCGGCAACTCGGCGCTGCGGACGATGCCCTTGTACAGGTGCTTGATCGGTGCCGACCGTGGCGTGAGACCCTGCGACGTAGTAGTGCCGGCGATGTGGAGTTCGATCATGCCGGGGTAGATCGTCCCGGCGGTCGGGATCACCGGGGATCCGGTGTGAGCGGGGGGTTCCTGATCGGCGGTGGTCACATCGCTGATCGACCCGTCGGCGACCCACACGATGCCGTCGCCGAGGATCCGCCGCGACGCATCCATGGCGAACAACTCTGCCCAGCCACCCGGGCTCGACGGGCCAGGATCGTGCGCCCAAAGGTTCCCTCGGACGTCGGTCACGTTGCCCTTCCCTCGGCCGAACATCTGCGCGTCGGGCTGTTCAGTTCCCTGCCCCCGCACTGCCGTAAAGCGCCAGGGCGGGACCGGTCTGGCGGAGTTCAGCCCGGCCGCGGGCGGCGGATCCTGGCTGCGAAAAGGTCGCGCAGGCTCACCACGCCACAGACCGTGCGGCCGTCAACGACCGGGAGGTGACGGAACCCGTTCAGAAGCATGATCTGCGCCGCGTCTTCCGCGGACATGTCCGGGCTGGCCGTTTGCGGGTCGGGAGTCATCCACTCCGAAACCCTCGATGCTGACAGGTCCGCTCCGGACGCGGCGGCCTTCAAGACGTCGCGCTCGGTGAGTAT
>DPMS01000057.1:0-223 GCA_003541285.1 Actinomycetota bacterium | reverse complement strand
AGTTCGGCGTCGCGGTGGGGGCTGCTTGGCCCAGCCAGTTCCTCGGAGAGCATCCTCCACAGCGAGCCCGCCCACGTTGAGAGGTGGGGCCACTTCTTCCAGAACACCTGGAGGGTCGTCTCATCGAATTCGGCGTGGGCACGCTCAGGGGTGATGGCGTCCCTGACCTCCTCAAGGCGGTGGATCAGCTCGAGGAACTCATCAGCGAGATCATCCATGCAAT
>DPMS01000188.1 GCA_003541285.1 Actinomycetota bacterium | reverse complement strand
ACCAGCACCAGCACCAGCACCCCTCAGGCCAGCAATGGCCGAACCCGGCTTGAGGTGCTGTCCGCGACGTTCATCTCCGCCCGCACCGGCTGGGCACTGGCGCTGCAGCCCTGCCACCAGACCGGCTGCCCCCGGCTGAAGATGCGCAAGACCACCGACGGTGGCCGGCACTGGTCCCCCGCCCCGGCCCCGCCAGCCCGGGTCGCCGGCTATGGCAGCCTGCCCGCGGCCAGAGCGGTCAGCCAGATACTGTTCGCCGATGCCAGGGACGGCTGGGTATTCGGACCGGGGCTGTGGGCGACCCACGACGGAGGACGCTCCTGGAACCGGGTCGGTACCCGCGGGCTGGCCGTGCAGGACCTGGCGGCACAGGACGGCCGGGTGATCGCCACGTTCGGCCGGTGCCCGCCCACCGCGTTCGGGTGCAGCTGGTTCCAGGTGTACTCCGCACCGGTCACGGCAGACCGGTGGCGGCCGGTACCCGCCACGGCGGGCAGTGGGCTGGTCGGGTCGGTGACACTGGCCGCCGGGACCGGTTATGTCGCGGTGGTCCACCCTCCCGGCAATCCCGGCCGGCCCAGCATGATCCTGCTGGCCGGCCCGGCTGACGGCTCCCGCGCCTGGCGGCGGCTCGCCCCGCCCTGTCCCCCGGCGTTCAATTACGACGCCGTGGTGGCGGCCACCCCCCACCTCGCCCTGGTGGCCGACTGCGCCTCGGAACCGGGGGCAGGCTCACAGGTGAAGCGCGCGTACTTCTCCCCCGACGGCGGCCGGACCTGGCGCCGCCTGGCCGACCCCCCTGAAGGCGGCTACCTGAGCGAGGCGTCAATCACGCCGATGGGGACGACCATCTTGCTGACCGGGGGCCGTAGCGACATCTATCTCTCCTGGGATACCGGCCGGACCTGGCACACCAGCGCGAGCCTGAACGAGGCGGCCGGGCTCGCTGGCGCCGGCTTCAGCTTCGACGCCGCGATGACGACCAGCACCCAGGGTTTCGCCATCCAGGATGGCGCCATCTACCGCCAGCAGATGTGGTTCACCTACAACGCCGGCCACACCTGGCGCCCGGTCACCCTCCATTAGCCGGGCCAGCTCCTGCCCGGCAGCGACCCTGCCGGGACTCGCGCCGCAACGGCGGACCCGCCCCGCCGACCCATCGGGAGGCGGCACTGGCTCGCCCGCGCAACCCGGGCGGGCAGGTTCCCTTTGACCATGATCATGGACACTCTCCCGTTGTATATGCGGAGAACTGTCCACGATCATGCCGGGGCAGGTGCTGGGTACAGCCACCATCACCGCAATCATCCTGCCGGTATCGTCCAGGAACCGGGCGGCCGTCGTGATCGCCCTCGGGGACCAGTCGATCCTCATCCCTCGGTGCCGCCGAGCAGCAGTGTGCGCGCCTGGGCGTGTGCGACGGCTCCGGGCCGTCCGGCCGCCGACCACTCCCGGTATTCCTCCAGTGCGGCCCGGCCGGCTGTGCGCTCATGCGGCCACCGTCCCTGGCCCTGCCGACGATCCCTTAATGAAACGCCATCCCGCCATTCCCGGGCTCAGCGCCCACAGCCGGGTCCCCAGTGGCTGCTTGCCGGATGACGGCATCTGTACGGACAACCGCTGGTTCAAGCACAGCACATTCACTGGCATGTGTGACTGACAGCCTTCGCCCATGCTGGCCTGCCGGCTACCGCCGCGACGACGGCCGGTGCGACCGTGGCCTGGTTCACCCTGGCCGACGCGCTCGGCGGGGTGCTGACGCAAAGATGGGCGGATCAGCTCGCTCCCACTGCCGCAACTGGCGGCCGAGGTGATGATCAAAGAGTTCGGGCGCGATGGGCCGGGTGGCCCGGGTGGCCCGGGCAAGCCAGGAACGCTGGAGTCACCGGGCGGGACGGCGGAGCACGTCGGCTTCGCCGGGATCGCCCGTGTACTCACCCCGGCGTTTTCGGGCAGGGGCGTCCGCCCGGAGCAGACGATGTTCCTGTCACTCCTGGTCGCCGAGGCTCTCCAGGCCCTTGAGCACGCATCACTCGTGCGCGTGTCATGGCGAGGCGGCATGGAAGACTACCTCGCCACCCGCCCCGGCCGGGCGGCGGCGGTGGCGCGCACCCCGGTTGAACGCGGGGGCTCAGGCCAGGTCGCGGTGGCGCAGGCCGGCCAGGCCGGCTACCGCCAGGATGGCGGCCAGGCCGGTCAGCCAGAGCAGCGGCGCCGCCGTCACCGTCCCGCCGGGCAGCTTCGGGATGTGGGTGTACGGGGAGATGTCGACTGCCCATTTGTTCAGCCCGAGGAACGCGCCGAGCTCGGTGAGCAGCAGGAAAGCCGCCAGCGCTGCCCAGGCCAGCGCCGCCAGCCGGGGCACGAGACCGAACAGTGCGATCGCGATACCGGTGAGCACCCAGACGGCCGGCAGCTGCACCATGGCGCTGCCCAGCAGCTGGGCCAGGGCCTTGCCCATGTCGCCGGTGTTCGCCCCGTGCACCAGCCCCATGCCCAGGCTGGCCAGGGCGAGCAGCACCACCGGGCCGAACACCGCGAACACCAGATGGCTCGCCGCCCATCTGATCCGGCCGACCGCGCCGGCCAGCAGTGGCTCGGTGCGCTGGCCCGATTCCTCGCTCCGCAGCCGCAACGCGGCCTGCACCGCGTAGGCGGAGGCGAGCACCCCCATGATCGCCATGATGGCGGCGAGGAAAGCGCTGACCAGCCCGGTCTGGCCGCCCATCGTGATGAACATCTTCCTGGCGCCCGCGTTGTTGCCTACCAGCTGCGCGACCGAGCTTGCCAGTGCCCCCATGACCAGCCCGTACACCGCGAAGGCCGACGCCCAGGCCAGCAGCGGGCCGCGCTGCAGGTGCCAGGCCAGCCCCAGCGGGCCCTGCAGGCTCCGGCCGGCCGCAGCGGGTCCCGGCCGGACCGGGAGCAGGCCGGTGCCCAGATCCCGCCGCCCCGCGACGGCGTACGCGGCAGCCGTCACCGCGATGGTGACCAGTGCCGAGATCCCCAGCACCCACCAGTGAAGCGGGCCGAACGCCCGCATCTGCAGGGTCCACCCGATCGGGGACACCCAGGACAGGGCCGTCGGCCAGCTGCCGGGGGACGCCGCGTCGCCCACCGCCCGCAGCAGGTAGGCAACCCCGAGCACGCTGGTGACGATGCCGATGGCCGTGCGTGAGCTGGCGGCGAGCTGGGCGGCCAGTGCCGTGATCGCCGCGAAGACGCAGCCGACTCCGGCCGCTCCCAGCCCGAAACCCAGCGAGTCGATCCCGGGCAATCCCCCCACGACCAGGCCGACGGCCATCAGCAGCGCCAGGCCCAGGTTGGCCAGCAGCGCGGTCAGCAGGCCGGCGGTCAGCGCCGCGGACCGGCCGACCGCGCCCGCGCCCACCAGTTCCAGCCGGCCCGCGTCCTCGTCACCCCTGGTGTGCCTGATCACGATGAACATGCTCATCAGCGCGGCAGCGATGGCCCCGTACACGCCCAGCTTCCAGGTGGCCACCCCGCCGAGGGTGTTCAGATCGCTCGCTGGCCCGTACATCGCCAGTGTGATCTTGTCCTTGCCCGCCGTGCTGGCGAAGGCCTGCAGGGCCGCGGCCGTGGAATACAGCTTCTTCGTGGCGGCCACGCTGGCGTAGGCGACCGCTGTGAGGGCGTAGATCCAGGCCGCCATCATGATCCGGTCCCGGCGCAGCGCCAGCCGGGTCAGGGCGCCGGTGCCGGCCAGAGAGGTCACGGCTGCCCCTCCTGCCGCCCGTAGTGCATCAGGAACAGCTCCTCCAGGGTGGGCGGGCGGCTCACCAGGCTGCGCACCCCGGTGGTGGTCAGCAGCCGCAGCACCTCATCCAGTGCGCTGCCGTCCACCTGGCAGCGCACCCGGGAGCCCTCCACGTCTAGGTCGTGGACGCCGGCCAGGCCGGCCAGGGCGGGCGGCGGGCCAGCCAGGTCGGCGTCGATCGAGGTGCGGGTCAGGTGCCGCAGGTCCGCCAGTGCCCCGGTCTCGACGACCCGCCCCGCCCTGATGATCGTCACCCGGTCACAGAGCGCCTCAACCTCGCTCAGGATGTGACTGGACAGCAGCACCGTGGTTCCGTTGTGCCGCAATTCCTCGATTGCCTCGCGGAACGCGGCCTCCATGAGCGGATCCAGTCCCGCCGTCGGCTCGTCCAGGATGAGCAGTTCGGCGCCGGAGGCGAGCGCGGCGATCAGCGCGACCTTCTGCCGGTTTCCCTTGGAGTAGGCGCGCGCCTTGCGGGTCGGGTCGAGTTCGAAACGCTCCAGCAGCGCGGCCCGGCGCTTGCTGTCGAGCCCGCCCCGCAGCCGCCCGAGCAGGTCGATCACTTCGCCGCCGGACAGGTTCGGCCAGAGCGTGACGTCCCCGGGCACGTAGGCCACCCGCCGGTGCAAGGTGGTCACCTCCCGCCACGGGTCGCCGCCCAGCAGCCTGGCCGTCCCGGCGTCGGCACGCAGCAGGCCGAGCAGGATGCGCAGGGTCGTTGTCTTGCCGGCGCCGTTCGGGCCCAGGAACCCGTGCACTTCCCCCTGGGCCACGGTCAGATCGAGGCCGTCCAGCGCCCGTGTCCGGCCGAAGTTCTTCCGCAGGCCAGCCACCTCAATTGCCACCGTCATGATTCAGACTCTACACTTGGTTCAGAAAATTCTGAAGTTTCATAATGGGATCCATGCGCCGGAAGGAGGCCGTCCCGATGACACAGACCCAAGCAGGCCGCGATGAGCGGGCAGTCCGGCCGTTCATCGAGCGGTTCGCCTCCGTCCTGGTGCAGGCCGGCATCCCGCCGATGCCGGCCCGTGTCTTCTCCGCGCTGCTGGTCACCGACTCCGGCCGGCTGACCGCTGCCGAACTCGCGGCCCTGCTCGGGGCCAGCCCGGCGGCTATCTCCGGCGCGGTGCGGTACCTGGGCCAGGTCGGCATGATCAGCCGGGAACGTGAGCCCGGCAGCCGCCGCGACGTGTACCTGGTGCTCGACGACATCTGGTACGAGGTGTCCGTCCGCCAGGACCAGGTGCTGGCCCGCTGGGTCAGCGCCGCCAGGGACGGGGTCGAGGTGCTCGGCCCGCGGACCCCGGCCGGCAAGCGGGTCGCCGACTCGCTCGACTTCTTCCTGTTCCTGGAACAGGAGATGCCGGCGCTGCTGGAACGCTGGCGGGCGCACCGGGCAGCGCGGGGCACCTAGCACCGGGCAGTGCAGGGCCAGCATTCGCCCAGCCAGTCTGGCATGGCCCAGGCTGACCCGGTAGGCGACAATCCTGGGGTGACGGAATCCCGCCCAGCCGCCACCGCGCCCGACCGGACGGCGTGGGCCCGCAGCCTCCAGACCCCGCTGCGCAAGTTCCTGCGCACCCAGACCGGAAGTGCGGCGGTCCTGCTCGGCGCGACACTCGCCGCGCTGGCGTGGGCCAACGCCAGCCCGGCGTCCTACCAGGCGCTGTGGCAGACCGAGTTGTCGGTCCACCTCGGCGCGGCCAGCCTGTCACAGGACGTGCACGGCTGGGTGAACAGCGGCCTGATGACCTTCTTCTTCTTCGTGGTCGGGCTGGAGGCACGGCGCGAGTTCGACATGGGCGAACTACGCGAGCGGAGCCGGATGGCGCTGCCACTGGTGGCCGGGCTGGGCGGGATGGCGGTGCCGATCGCCATCTTCCTGGCCGTGAACGCGGGCCAGCCCTCGGCACATGGCTGGGGCACCGCGATGTCGACCGACACTGCCTTCGCCCTCGGGATGCTCGCGCTGGCCGGCCCGCGCTCCCAGGACCGGCTACGGACCTTCCTGCTCACATTCGCCGTGGTGGACGACCTGGCTGCGCTGGCG
Organism: Actinomycetota bacterium; assembly: GCA_003541285.1. Classification (GTDB taxonomy): domain Bacteria; phylum Actinomycetota; class Actinomycetes; order Streptosporangiales; family Streptosporangiaceae; genus UBA9676. Next base: position 2,635 of record DPMS01000188.1, on the reverse strand, counting down.
ATCATTGCGCTTGCCTACAGCCACCACGTGTCGCTGCCTGCCCTGCTGGCCGGGCTCGCCACCTTCGCGGCGGTCATCGTGGTCCGGGCCAGCGGGGTCCACCGGGGCCTGGTGTACGCGGCGCTCGGATTCGTGGCCTGGGTGGCGTTCTTCTCCTCCGGGGTGGACCCGGTCGTGGTCGGCCTGGTGATGGGCCTGCTGACGCAGGCCTACCCGGCTGCGCGCAGCGATCTGGAGCGGGCCACCGAGAAATTCCGGCTCTTCCGCGAGCAGCCCACCCCGGAACTCGCGCGCATCGCGAGCATCGAACTCTCGGGGTCGATATCCCCGAACGAGCGGCTGCAAGAGGCCTTCCACCCGTGGACGAGCTACCTGATCGTGCCGCTGTTCGCGCTCGCCAACGCGGGCGTGCGCATCAGCGGGCCGGTCCTGGCCCATGCGTTCACCTCGCCAGTCACGCTCGGCATCCTGATCGCCTATGTCGTGGGCAAGCCGCTGGGCATCGCCGGCGGGTCGTGGCTGTGCACGGTGGCCAGCCGGGGCCGGCTCCAGCCGCCCGCGGGCTGGGCCGCGGTGACCGGGGCCGGCACCATCGCCGGCATCGGGTTCACCGTCTCCCTGCTCATCGCATCCCTGGCCTTCCGCGGCCCGCAACTGGCCGAGGCGAAGATCGGGGTGCTGTCCGCCGCGCTGTGCGCGGCGGCCCTCACCTGGGGCGTCTTCCGGATCACCAACCTGTTCCCGAAGCGGCTGCGGATCCGCGCGCTGCTGGGTACCTCGTCGGTCATCCTCGATCTCGCCGTGCCGGTCGATCCCCGGCGAGATCACATCCGGGGCCCGCACACCGCCCCGGTCACCGTGGTCGAGTACGGCGACTTCGAATGCCCCTACTGCGGCCAGGCAGAACCAGTCATCAGGGAACTGCTCGCCGACTTCGGCGATGTCCGCTATGTCTGGCGGCATCTGCCGCTCAGCGATGTCCACCCGCACGCCCAGCTTGCCGCGGAAGCCGCGGAAGCCGCCGCCGCCCAGGACGCGTTCTGGGAAATGCACGACAAGCTCTTCGAGCACCAGAGCGAGCTACGGCCGGCCGACCTGGTGCGTCATGCCGCTGATCTCGGCCTGGACACCGAGCGGTTCGCGCGTGACCTGCGCAAGCATGCNNGGCCGGTCGCACCAGCGCCACCGGCACCGGTACCGTGTGGCGCACGGATGCGGCCAGCGGTATGGATGGCCGTGGTTTGCTGGTTATTAACACGTGACTGGGCTGACGGCGTAGGAGGCTGTAACGATGGTGCGAGATGCGGGAGACCTCTACGAGGTGGGCCCCGGCGCGCCGGAACTGGATGGTGGCGTCCTGCTGCACTACCTCGACGGCTTCATCGACGCCGGCGCGGCAGGCCGCCTGCTGACGGCGCACCTGCTGGGCAGCCTGGAGCACGAGGTGGTGGCGGCCTTCGACGTGGACCGGCTGATCGACTACCGCTCCCGCCGCCCCCCGATGACCTTCGACAAGGATCACTGGGAGGAGTACGAGGCGCCGGAACTGGCCATCCACCTCACCCGTGACACCGCCGGGACACCGTTCCTGCTGCTGACCGGACCCGAACCCGACCATGAGTGGGAGCGGTTCGCCACTGCCGTGCGGTCGGTGATCACCCGGCTCGGCGCCGACCTGACCGTTGGCTTCCACGGCATACCCATGGGGGTCCCGCACACCCGCCCGCTCGGCGTGACCGGGCACGGGACCAGGTCCGACCTGATCGCCGGCTCGCGGCCCATCGTGGACCGGCTGCAGGTGCCCGGCAGCGTAGCCTCGCTGCTGGAGTTCCGGCTGGGCGAGGAGGACAGGGCGGCGATCGGTTTCGCCGTTCATGTTCCCCATTACCTCGCGCAGGCGGCCTACCCGGCGGCAGCGGTGAGCCTGCTGGAGTCGGTGGTCCGGGCGACCGGCCTGTCCCTGCCGGACGAGGCGCTGCGGGAGGCTGCCCAGCGAACCGACGAGGAAATCGCGCGGCAGGTCGAGGCGTCCGATGAGATCGCCGAACTGGTCCAGGCGCTGGAGCGGCAGTACGACGCGTTCGTCGACGCCGCCGGCCGGGAGGGCCTGCTCGCCGATCAGGCGGCGGACATGCCCACCGCCGAGGAACTCGGGGCGCAGTTCGAGCGCTTCCTCGCCGAGCAGCAAGGCCGTACCGACTCCCCCGACACCTGACGTCCGGGAACGAACAGCAGTTCAGTTTCTTGCCCCTATAAGGGCAGCAATCTGAACGGCTGAACGAATGGCCCGGGGTTTCTGCTGCCCCGCCAGGGGCGGCGGATGGTTAGTGGACCTCGCGGAGCCGGCCGGTGGTCACATCGAAGACGAATCCCCTGACCTGGTCGGTATGCGGGAGGAAAGGGCTGGCCTTGAGCCGTGCGATCGACTGGCGGACGTCGGAGTCCAGGTCGGTGAATGCCTCGGCCGCCCAGTTCGGCTTGATGCCGGTTTCCGCCTCGATACTGGCCTTGAAACCGTCGTCGGTGAAGGTCAGCATGCCGCACTCGCTGTGGTGGATGAGGATGATCTCGTGGGTGCCGAGCAGGCGCTGGCTGATCGCCAGGGAGCGGATCACGTCGTCGGTGACGACCCCGC
>DPMS01000120.1 GCA_003541285.1 Actinomycetota bacterium | reverse complement strand
CGGTCACGGCGCGCGGCGCGGCGGAGCTCATCGCCAAGGTCGGTCATTAGCGGCACGGGAACACGCGCGGCGGAGGTCGGCGGCAGCTTGGCGCCTGGGCTCCGCCGCGTGAGGGCGGCGGGAGGCGGACCCGAACGTGTACTACGTACGTTGTGCCCTTACTACGGTCGTAGTAGACTTGCGGGATGGATCCGATCGGCAGGCGCGGCTACCGGGCAGACCTGGCGTTCGACGGGGAGCGGCCGATCCCGGGCGGTGCCCTGGTCTTGGTCGAGGGCGGCGTCATCGTCGCCGTCGAGCCCGGCGCCGCTCCTGCTCCGGATGGCTGGGAGGTGGCTCACTTCCCGGGTGCCACCGTGCTCCCTGGGCTGATCGATACGCACAGCCATTTGTGCTGCGATGGCGGTCCCGGCGCGCTGGACCGGCTGCCCGAGCTGAGCGCCGCGGACATCGACCTGACCGTCGAGGCCGCGCTGGCAGCCCAGCTCGCCAGCGGTGTGACAGCGGTCCGCGATCTCGGGGATCAGCAGTGGGCGGTCGTAGACCGGCACCGGCGCAGGCCGGACGGGCCCACGGTCGTCGCATCCGGACCGCCGATCACCACCCCGGACGGTCACTGCTGGCACATGGGCGGTGAAGCCAGCCACCCCGGCGAGCTCCGCGCCGCGGTCCGCGAACACGCCGAGCGCGTCGTGGACATCATCAAGGTCATGGCCAGCGGCGGGGCCATGACCGCGGGCACCGACGTCCTGGCCTGCCAGTACACCCTCGGGCAGCTGCGGACCGTGGTTGAGGAGGCTCACGCCAGCGGCCTGGCGGTCACCGCGCACGCCCACGGACTGCCCGCCGTGATTCAGGCTGTCGATGCCGGAGTCGATGGCATGGAGCACTGCAGCTGCCTGACCGAACGCGGCATCCAGGTGCCCGAGAACCTGCTCGAGCGGCTCGCCGCCAGCCGGATCATCGTGTGCCCCACGCTGGGCCGCAACCCCGGCGGCACGCCCCCGCCCGCGGTGCTGGCGATCCAGCAACGCACCGGGCTCACCTGGCAGGACCGCCAGACCATGACCGGCAAGCTGCACCAGGCCGGAGTCATCATCGCCTCAGGCGTCGACGCCGGCATCAGCGACGGAAAACCCCACGGCATCCTGGCCCTCGCCATCGCCGACCTGGTCGCTGGCGGCATCCCAGCCACCGACGCCCTCGCCTCAGCCACCTCGCTGGCCGCACAGGCCTGCGGCCTGGGTGACCGCAAGGGACGGCTACGACGCCGACCTGGCCATTGTCGGCGGGGACCCCCTCACCGACATCGCCGCCCTCACCGCAGTCCAGGTCGTCTACCTGCGCGGTCAAACCGCCCAGCCCGCGATCTGACCATCCCTTGCCAATGTCGACCGGCGCACTGGCCACCATCTCCCTGGGTCGCAACCCAGCAGGTCAGCACACACTGGATACGGCACACAGTCCTAACCTGGATCGAGCGCAACTTCGGTTTCGCCGTCGCCCAGGCCTACGCCGGACATGAAGACCACGGCCGAGGCGGACGAGCCATGGCTACCTATGTCCGTGCGGGCCTCCCCGAGACAGCGACGGCGCTCGCCGCCATGACGGGAGAGCCCCACCCATTGGCCATCGGCACGGGTTCCCCCGAGCGGTTCTGCTCCTTATCCCCTGGAAGGAGCTGCAGTCCAGACGGTGCGGTGACAGTCGGATCGTCCGCCGCATCAAGCACACCGTGCTGGGCCTCCTCGTGCCGACGGCTTGATTAGCTCTCCCGCACCGCAGAACGCTGCTGCTCCTGCTGATACCGGCCGCTGCCTTCGGCCCCATGAGGGTCAGGTTGCCGACCGTCTACCCGTTGGGCTGCGAAACCTGGGCGAGGTACGACTCCACTGTCTTCTTGTGCGCGCCGCTGAGCCCGGTCAGGTTGCGGAAGCCCGGCATCGGATCCTCGGAGTTCGGCTTGACCAGTTCGTGCCGGCGCACCCATACCTCCTTGCTGGTGAGGAGGTAGTTCGTGGTGAGAATCCTGGCCTGATAGGCGAGGAAGAACTCCAGCACACGCAGCAGCTTGCGGCTGTTGCGGGAAATCCTGCTGAGACTGGACAGGCCCAGCATCAGCCCCTCCTTCTGTGCGACCTCGAGCCAGTGGAAGGAGTTCTGATCGAAGCGTGGATCGATCCCGCTGAAAACCACTCCGGTGAACGCATCGGACGGCATCTCGAGGTGATCAGCCGGCGCCGCCTCTATGACCTCCGTGGCGTCCGGCAGTTGCGGAAGCGGCGCGTCGGGTTGCCGGTAACCGACTCGTCCGCCGCCACCGGTCAGGCAAGTCTGCAACGCGTCCAGGCAGGCCCAGGCGCGCGGATAGGTGTCAGCAAGGCCCGCGAACGGGTCATCGGCAGCGCCAGCCCGAAGAGGACGCCGCCGCCGGGCCCCGATAAGGTGCGACAGCGGGCCCAGCCCGTAGGTCGTGACGGCGGTAATGCCCCCAGCGTTCACCGTGTCGCGGACGTGCAGGTCCTCCAG
>DPMS01000359.1 GCA_003541285.1 Actinomycetota bacterium | reverse complement strand
CGAGCAGATCTACCGGCCCAGCTACGGCAAACTCGCCGCCCTGCTCCCCGCCTGCTGGGAACACCACCCCGTCTGCCTGTACCTGCTCGACTGGCTCAGCGAACTGTGGTCCGTGCTCTACCTCACCCCCGAACGCGACAGCCGCACTCTGGCCGCCCAAGCCGAATGGCACACCCGGCTCCTGCCCGCCGCCGCCGACCAGATGGCCACCGAAGCCCGCGGCTGCCAGCACGCATTCCGCCGAGGCCACCCGCCCCCGCCTGGCAATCCGGCCACGCTGAACGGTGCACAGCCCCGCCCCTGAAGCTCGGGCACCCACGTCTATGGACTACCTGGCGGACTAGAGACCCGCCTCGCATCTGGACTGCTCAACGGACCTTCCGCACGGCAACAAGGTGCGGTCAGATGACGATCAGGAGGTAACAACCAGCGGCCCAGACCGGTGCGCCAACACCGGCCCGGGCCTTGATCCTCACCCTTGCTCAGAAGGGCGAAGACCCATGGCGAACCCTACCGACCCACGCCCGGAACCATTCCGGGCACAGCTCGACGACGGGCAGATCGTCGAAACCGACGGCAGCACCGTCACCGACCCGGCGTCCGGCTCACCCGTCCCCGCGGTTCTCCTGCGGATGAGCCGGACCCGGGCCCACACCCTCGCCCACCTGCTCGACGACTGGTGCCGCGTCGCCCGCGTGTACGCCACGTTGCGCTCCTCCGAAGTCACCGAACGAGCCCTGGTCTGGGCGCTGGAAGCCAGCGCCGCAGCCACCGGCGACCCCGAAGCCACCCGCTGCGCCCTCAGCGGCCCGCAAGCGCCTTCGGTCGCGCAACGACTGGCGGCAGCAGCAGTCCTGAGCGAACGCGAACACCGGATCAACCCGGTCCAGCGCATCGCCATCGTGGACGCCGCCGCACGGTGGCTCGCCGAAGACGCCGGGGAAGACCTCGCCGAGGCCCTGCTGCAGGCAGTGTGTTCGGACCCCGTGACGGCCAACTTCGTGTACCTGGCCCTGATCGAGCAGCCGGAGCCGGCCCCTTGATCCAGCCGATCAGGCGCACATTCCCCGGTCGGCACGACCAAGTCGCTCGTGCCCGCGACTTCGTCAGGAAAGCCGCCCCCTGCTGCCCCGCCCTGGAACTGTGCACGAACGCGCTCCAGCACACCGCGTCCGCGAACGGCGGAACCTTCGAGGTCACCATCTACCGCGGGCACGACGCGCTACGCATCGATGTACGAGACGACGGTGCCAAGACCCTACCCACGGTCGGGTGCATCGAGGATCTGTCAGAAGACGGGCGCGGCCTGGAAATCGTCGCCCTCATCGCACACCGATGGGGCCAGTCCGGCGACGAGTACGGCCGCACCGTCTTCTTCGAACTCCGCTGGAGCCGAGGGGCATCCAGCGACCGCAAATCGTCCCCCAACGATGCCCGCGCCGGGTGACCATGTTGGGCCTACTCGGCATGCACCTCACGGATTCCTAGCAAGCAGGAACTCCGGTATCCACCACATTAGCGAGCTGACCGTCGTTAATATAGTGAGCATTGAGCCAGCCCTGGTTTGGGGTGCCATTGTTTGTTGGCCGTGTTACATTGGTAACGTAGTACCATAGCCGATCATTGTATGGACCGACACTATCACCCCAGCCATAGCAATGAAGCTGCACACGCTCGCCAGAATAGACTCCGAGTCCAGTAACACGACTTGTATCGTTAACATGAGGGCTATTACGGAACCAGACGCCATCCGGTAGTGTCTCGCTCGTATTCATCACAGGAAACACCGGGCCTGCCGGGGATGGGGGTGGAGGCTGAGGTGATGGTGGCGGTGGTGGAACTTCGGCCGGTGTTGTCGCGGAGCCCGGACTCGTCCCTCCGCCATTGCCCGGCGTAGGGGGCCAGGTGTACCCAGACCCACCTGCCTGGGCCACACATGCGCCAGAGAACGCGTGGTAGAAAGCACTCAGGTAACCGCCGCTACCTATGATTCGCTGTAGGCAGGCATCGCCAAGATTACCCTGACGGGCCAACCATGAAGCAAAGCCGACTGAAACGGATTTGATGCCTTTCAATAGGAGGCAGCTGACGATCTCCCTAGGGTTTAGAGATTTTAGACAGGCAGCTTTCTTGACAAGATTGGACAATGCGCTGAACGGTGAGAGGTGCGCTACCCATACGGTCTGCTGCCCGAATCTGGCACTTTCTATCCGCCAGCCGCCGTTCACATAGTGAACGACAAGGTCATTCGGTCCAGACAAAGGAACCGTGACTGCCACTGGCGCGGCCAAGCCGGCATCCACCGAAACATCATAGATACCTGGTGCGCTCTGCGAGATTGTGGCCGTTCCGTTCGTAGCAAGCGCATGCGCGGGAACAGTAAGCGCTACACCCTTAGCAGAAACGCTCCCCCCAACGTCGGCAGAAATCCGAGCATGAGCCAAGATTCTATGGCTGGATGCCCCAGGGGATATTGCATGGTGGCCCTGGCTGCTCATTGCCACCGATGGGGAAGTTCCACTGTGCCCGCCGGCCCCCGAACATGCGGCAACAGCTGCTGTCAGTAATCCGATCATTCCTGGCAGCAGTACTCTTCTCATGCCAAGATCACTAGATGACATCGCTTACTCGTCCACCAGCCGATCGAAATCGTGAAGTGCTCCGCGTAAGATCCGTTAGGTCGACGCGCCACCGCTGTACTGGGTTGTCAAGCACACCTGATTGCGGACAGCACACTACCGATGAACTCTGGATGCCATGACACCTCATCGCCGACCCCTGAGGATGAGCACGAGCCGACGTAGTGTCAACTGCCGTCAGGCGATCCCGCAGGGCCGCCCCAGTTCGGAGACGAGTTCCGTCAGCGTGTCCACGGTCAGGGATGGGGCGCCCTCGGGCAGTTGGGCGGCCACGAACGGCTCATCCGGGTGCAGGACGTATCCCCATGGACCGCGCCGGACCCAGATCGTGAAGAGCCCCGCCCGTGCGGCGGGCGCGATGTCGTTGTCCAGCCGGTCACCGACATACGCGATCTCGTCCCGCTCGTGCCCGGAGACCGCGACCAGCTTGTCGAAGAACCCGGCGTCGGGCTTGACCGCACCCCACTCATCCGACGTGGCAAGCACGTCACACGGCAGGTTCAGTTCCCGCAGGAACCGCCCCGCCCGGGACGTCTGGTTCCCGGCCACCCCCACGAAGTACCCGGCATCCCTCAGCGCCTGCAGGCAGGGCCGCGCATCCGGGTACAGGTCGTGGCCGTTCAGGTATTCACCGATCCCCGCGTCCAGCCGGGCCTGCCGTTCGGCCTCCAGGTCGAACCCGGGCCGGAAGTGCTGGAAGACCTCGCGGTAGTCCCCGCCGCGGGCGATGACCGCGCCGAACATTGCCGAGAACGTGTGCCGGGGCACGCCGAGCCAGTCGGCCCAGGTGCCGTACTCGCGGCTCTCGTCGATCAGCGTCTCGCCGACGTCGAACCAGACAGCACGTACCGGCACGGTAATTCGGCCTCCTGCCCTCATCCCAGCGCGGCGAGCTGCTCGTCGAGCGCGCGGACCGGCGTCGAGTCCGGCCAGCGCCCGACCGAGCGGCAGAAGTCCCGCAGACGGCCGAAGCCTACGGCATACCCCGCCTGGCCCAGCTCGGCCGCGGCGTCCCCCGCGATCCGGCACGCCTGGTCCAGGTCACCGCAGGAAAGCTCGACGCTCGCGATGTCAGCCAGGAAAACAGCCCGCTGCTTAACGGCGCTGCGTGGCAGATGCCCGAGCGCCTCGGTGAGTTCTGCACGCGACTCTGCGGGCCGACCGGCCCGCAGGCTCGCATAGCCGGCGAAGCCGGACAGCCGGGTCGCGTCGTAGTAGTCGAACCATGGCAGGTCAGCGGTCAGCCCCGGCTCGGCCAGCGCCTCCCGAGCCCGGTCGATGCTGGTCAGCGCGGCCGTGTGTGCGCCCACGTTAGTCTGGATCTCCGACTCGATCGCGGACAGCCAGGAGGCGACCCGCCCGTCGGGCCGTTTGGCAACGTGGTGGGCGGCGGCGCGAAGGTAATCCAGGGCAGCGGCGAAGCCATGATCGGCGGCCGGAACGAACGCCGTGTGCGCCAGGGCGGCGGCGGCCTGCAACTGGTCCCCCGCCTCCCGCGCGGACTCCAGCGCCAGGTTGTAGTAGCCGCGCGCAGTGAGCCAGTCCTGCAAGTCGAAGAAGGCCAAACGCCCGGCCAGGGTGGCGACCCGGGCCTGATTCGCCAGCAGCCTGGCCGACCCGATCACCTGGGAAGACGGGTACCGCGAACTGCTGACCTGGGCACTGACCGGCCTCGTTCCCCCGCGGTACTGCCGTCACGTCTTACCCGGGCCACTCGTTACCGACGAGGCCCTGACCGAACAGGTCACTGCCGTCCTCGGTTCCATCCGGCCCGATCTTCTCCCCCACCGGGCCTGACGACGTCAGCCAGCCCCGATGCCCAGGCCGGCCATTCCTTCCTGGCCGAACCCGCAGACGCAGGCGACCCGCCAGCAGGCCGGACAGCCGTCCCGCAGGCAGCCGCCCGCGGCGGAACAGCAACATGTCGTCCCGCTCTCGGGGCAGTTCTCGAACGCACCATGGCCATGCCGGCCCACCGGCGGCAGCGGATTCCACCCCGCCAGCCACAAGAACGTCTCCATCAGCGACTCGCGCCGCCGGGCCCGGACCACATCGCCAGCCTCGCGGGCGCGGATCACCCCGGTCATCGCCCGGGACACGTCCAGCGACACCTCATAGAGCGTAGGCCGCCCAGCGGTGCGCCGCCCGGACAACGGCCCCTCGCTGGCCTCCCCGCACACCCAGGTAAGTAGGTCGAGCACCCCCCCGGACCCAGCCGAACGCCATACGCTCGTCCGCCCGGTCTACATCCGCCCGCCAGGGATAGCGGATCTCCGCCAGCAGCGCCCAGGAGTACACCTCGTCGATATCGGCCCGCGTGTGCGGATACTCCGCACCGTCGGTCACGTGCAGCTTCCCCGGCCCGCCGTTCCACAACGGCAGCGCTTCGATCTCCCCCGCCAGCCACCGCAGCACGAATCGCGCCTGCATGACATCCCCGCCCGGATCGGCACGACGTGCTAACTCGGCCAGAGCCTCCGCCTCGGCCAGCAGTTCATCCCGGCCCGGCGGCCGCCCAAGCGGCGAACTCAGCGTCACCGGCGACGGATACTCCCCGGTCAGCGCCCACCTCCACGCCAATCCGGTCCGACTGCGCGCCCCCGACTCCCCCAGGCTGCGCGCGAGCACAGACCACACCCGTTCAGGGGGCCGCACAATGGCCTCCAGTGCCTCATCCAGAACCCGGACAACGCCCACAGGCTTACGGTACGCCCGTAGCTATTCAGCAAGCGT
>DPMS01000360.1 GCA_003541285.1 Actinomycetota bacterium | reverse complement strand
TCTCTATACCTAGACACGAGTCCGCGATTACTTTGGCGATCGCGGCCGGATGGCCGGGTGCCGCGCCAGCGGGGGCGGCCGCCACTGCGCAAGCGGGGCGGCCGTCGCCGCGCCGGTGGGGGACGGCGGGCACGATGCTGGCGGGGGACGGCGGGCACGATGCTGGCGGGGGACAGCGGGCACGATGCCGGCCGGGGCACAGCCGCTACGCGCGGATGGTGGGGCCCGCCGCGCTGGTGGGGCCCGCCGCGCTGAGTCGCAGGCCGTTATCGTCGCAGCGGTGGTCCCGCGGGATCGCCTCAGCCCTGGGATGCCAGGGGATCCGGGCCGTGCGGTTACCGCAAAGTGAACGGTGACCGGGGTGTTTGGCATGGCATGGGATGTGGGACATTCGGGGTGTGGCACAGATTGACCCCCTGGCCGACGCTCTCGTCGGTGATTGGCTCACCCTCCCTGAAGTGGCTGACCGCCTCGGCCTTCCGCTGAGCCGGGTCCGGCAGCTGCTCCGCGACCGCAAGTTGCTCGCCGTGCAGCGCCCCGACGGCGCGTTCGGCGTGCCCGGCGCGTTCTTCGACGGTAACCAGATAGTCAAGGGCCTGCACGGGACGCTCACCGTGCTCTTCGACTGCGGGTTCGATGAGCCGGACGCGTTGCGGTGGCTGTTCACCTCCGATGACACGCTGCCGGGTACGCCCATCCAGGCGATGACCCAGCACCGCGGCACCGAGGTGAACCGCCGGGCGCAGGCGCTCGCGTTCTGAGGGCAGCTAAGCCTGGTCCTGGCCGGGTAGTGGGCGCACAGTGCCGGGCGGGACGGTGACCCGCCCGGAAGGAGATGGCGGGCCCAGTCCAGTCAGCGCGGCGGCCACCTGATCCAGCGCGGCGAGCTCGTTGCCGTACAGATGGTCGCCCCAGTCCGCGACGATCCGCGGCAGCGCCAGCGTGGGATCGCCCTCGAGCATCGCCCGGACGGCGTGCAGTTCGGTGAGCATGCGCTCCAGGTGAGCGCGGTGCTCGGCCACCAGCGCACGCAGCCGGTCCGGGGTTGTCGCATGGCCGAAGAACAGCCGGAGCGCGGTGTCGTACCGGATGGCCGGGGGAGCGACTGGCGCTTGCTCGAGCCACCTGGTCAGCTCGGTCCGGCCGGACTCGGTGATCGAGTACGCGACCTTGTCGGGGCGGCCGTCCTGGCGGACCTCACGGCCGGTCACATAACCGAGCCCGGAGAGCCGGCGCAGTTCGCGGTAGATCTGGCTCTGCGCCGGGGTCCAGTAGAAGAAGCGCAGGCTGTTGAGCGCGAGCTGACGGAGTTCATAGCCGGACAACTCGGCCCCGAATGAGAGCAGGCCGAGCACGGCGTAGGCGCTGCCCGGCAGAAAATGGGAACCGGTTGACTCTCTATGACTGTTGGTTATATGACTAGTGGTCATAGCCCAAGACTGTACCGCGACCGTCTGGCCCGCGACGATGCGGTGCCGTAAGGCCACGCGGCGGGCAGGGAGGCCACCATGACAGAAGCCGTGCTGCTGATCGGCACCCGCAAGGGCCTGTTCGTAGCCCGCAGCCGGAACGGCCGGTCCGACTGGGAACTGGACGAGGCCCAGTTCGCGATGAACTTCAACAACGCGGTGTACGCGGTCGCGGCCGATACCCGGCCGCAGCGCCCACGGATGTTCGCCGCGGTCGCCAGCGAGCACTGGGGGCCCGGCCTGGCCTACTCCGATGACCTGGGAGTGACCTGGCACGAGCCTGCCCGGTCGCCGGTCGTCTTCCCCGAGTTCACCGGGACCTCGCTGGAGCGGGTCTGGCAGATCCAGCCAGCGAATTCCGCCGAGCCAGGGGTCATCTACGCGGGCACGCAGCCATCCGCACTGTTCCGCTCGGAGGACGGTGGCGAGAGGTTCGAGATCGTGCGCTCGCTCTGGGACCATCCGCACCGGGAGCACTGGGGGGCTGGCTACGGCGGCCAGGCGATCCACACGATCATCCCGCACCCTTCCGACCCCGACCGGGTGCTGGTCGCCATGTCCACCGGCGGCGTCTACCGGACCACGGACCGGGGAGCCACCTGGGCGCCGGCCAACCATGGCATCCGCGTGATCTTCTCGCCGGAGGAGTACCCGGAGTACGGCCAGTGCGTGCACAAGGTCGCCGCGGATCCGGCCGATCCTGACCGGCTCTACCTGCAGAACCACGGCGGTGTGTACCGCAGTGATGACTGGGGCGGGAAGTGGGTCTCGATCGCTGACGGGCTGCCAGCCGACTTCGGGTTCCCGGTGCTGGCCCATCCCAGGCGCCCTGGGACGCTGTATCTGTTCCCGCTGCAGGCGGACGGGCGCCGGGCGCCGCCGGAGGGCCGCTGCCAGCTGTACCGCAGCGACGACGGCGGCGAAAGCTGGTACCCGCTTGGCAAGGGCCTCCCCGAGGGCTTCTGGGTGGGTGTCATGCGGGATGCGCTGTGCACGGACGGGGCGGACCCGGCCGGGATCTACTTCGGCAGCCGCGGCGGCGAGGTGTTCGCCAGCCAGGACGAGGGCGAGAGCTGGGCGCAGATCGCCTGGCACCTGCCCGACGTTCTGTCAGTCCGGGCCGCTGTGGTCCCCTGACCGCAGGTCATCCGCTGTCCCGGCGGCCGATGGGGCCACCGGGGCACCCGTGGCAGCCGGCACCCAGGTGAGCCCGGGGCGGCGCCTCGCCGGCTCAGCCGTGGCGGGCGGTGGCGGCCACGGCGAGGCCGGCGAGCGCCGTCCTGGCCTCGTCGGTCATGGGCGCTCCTGCCAGTGCCGCGACCGCCCTGGCTACGTGCTGGTCGATCATCGCCTCGCACTCGGCGAGTGCTCCCGTGTCGGTGACCACTGCGCGGACCTCAGCCGCGCCTGCCTCGTCCAGCTGCGGATCGCCGAGGTGACGCTCGATGATCCGGGCCTGCGCCACGCTGGCCCGTGCCCTGGTCATGGCGAGCAGCACCGTCCGCTTGCCCTCACGTACATCGTCGCTGGCGGGCTTACCGGTCTGCGCGGGGTCACCGAACATGCCGAGGATGTCGTCGCGGAGCTGGAAGGCGACGCCGAGCGGCAGGCCGTAGGCCGAGTACGCGGCCGGGAGTGGCCCGCCGGGGCAGCCCGCCAGCGCTGCCCCCAGGTGCAGCGGCCGCTCGATGGTGTACTTGGCGGTCTTGTACTCGACCACCCGCAGGGCGCTGGCCACGGTTCCGTTCCCGGCGGCCTGGCCCAGCAGGTCCAGGTACTGCCCGGCCATCACCTCGGTGCGCATCAGGTCCAGCACGAACTGGCCGCGCTGCAGTGAGGCGGCGGGCAGGCCGCTGGCGTGGAACATCGCGTCGGTCCAGGAAAGCAGGAGGTCACCCATCAGGATGGCCGCCCCGACGCCGAACGATTCCGGCGACCCACGCCAGCCCTGCGCGGCATGGCGGGCCGCGAACCGGCGGTGCAGCGAAGGCTGCCCCCGGCGGGTATCACTGCCGTCCATGACATCGTCATGCACCAGCGCGCTGGCGTGCAGCAGTTCCAGCGCGGCCGCGGCGGCCAGGATCTGCGGGCAGTCATCCCCGCCCGCGCCGCGCCAGCCCCAGTAGCAGAAAGCTGGCCGCAGCCGTTTCCCGCCCGCCAGCAGTTCCGCCAGCGCCTCCAGCCCGGGCAGCAGTTCCTC
>DPMS01000361.1 GCA_003541285.1 Actinomycetota bacterium | reverse complement strand
CCGCGAGGACGAGGACGCCGCCGAGGTGCTCGGGGTCCCCACCGCGCGGTACAAGCTGGCCGCGCTGCTCACCGGCTCGGCGATCGCGGGCATCGCCGGGTGCTTCTACGCCGCGCAGATCTTCTACATCGAGCCGGTGGGCACCTTCGACTTCAGCATCTCGCTCGCCACCGTGGTCGCCGCGGTGATCGGCGGTGCGGGCCGCTGGTACGGGCCGGTGATCGGCGCCGTCATCACCCAGCTGCTCGCGCAGGAATTGTTCGTCCACGTGCAGGGCGTCTACAGCGAGCTGTCCTACGGCGTCCTGCTGATCATCGTCGTGCTGGTGGCGCCGGGCGGTGTCGCCGGGCTCGCCAGCCAGGTGAGACGGCGCCGGCCTGCGGCCGGCGCGCCAGCGCAGGCCGCCGGGCCGCCGCCGCTGGCGGCCGACGGCGAATCCACGGATAGGAGTCCCGCATGACCTACCGGATCGCCCGTTCCGCTGACCGGCGGTGGACCGAGTCGGACTCAGTCCCCGGGCTGCGCACTGCCGTGCTGATCGATGGTGCCAGCGGAGCGAGCCACCTGGAGGTGCGGCTGTGCGAGCTGCGCGCTGGCACTGCCATCCCTGCCCACCGGCACCCCTTTGAGGAGTCCTGGTTTGTGTTCTCCGGCCAGGGAGTGCGCACCGTTGGGGGTCTCACCTACCAGATCGGGGCGGGAGACTATGGGTTGTCCCCGGTCGGGGCGGGCCATGCGCTGGCAGCCACGGGCGAGGACCTGTCGTGGCTGTCGGTACGGGCGCCCAAGCCACCCACCTTCCGCGGCGCGGCGAGCAGCCTTCCCGCCGCCGCTGTCAACGGCGAGGAACTAGGGCGCCCGTCGGAAACCGACCCCAGGCACCGCCTCGCAGGTCATTTCGAGCTGTCCGACCTGGCACCGCCGGCCCAGCTCTCCATGCCCGGGTATCACGGTCCCAAGATCAGGAACATCTCCGTCCACATGCTGGTGGACAGGTTGCTCGGCGCTCAGCACCACACCCTGTTCGTGGCCCAGATCGCCCCCCGATCCGGCCACGGGCAGGCGGCCAGCGAGCACTATCACCCGTTCGAGGAGATCTACTTCTTCCTCTCCGGCGGGATGCGCGGGACGCTGGACGGCGAGGAGGTCCACGTCGGCACCGGGGACCTGGCCTGGGTCAGCGTTGACGCGACACACGGGTTCGTCAACGACAGCGACGAGCCGGCTACCTGGCTGGAGGTGCAGTCGCCAGTGCCGCCCGACTCTGAGGCATTCTTCTTCCCCGACGACTGGCGGACATTGCCGCACTGACAGAAAGCCATTGGCCCCTGGCCGCACCCAACGGAAGGACACTCGCGATGTCATTGCAGGAATTCGTGCCCACGCCACGGTTCGACGAGTACCGGGAGACCTTCGCGGAGTTCTTCACACTCGATCGCCGGGACGACGGCGTGCTCCTGGCACAGGCCCACACCAGGGGCGGCCCGGTCCAGCTGAGCGTGCAGAACCACCGGGCGCTCGGCCAGTTCCTCAAGACAGTCGGAGCGGACCCCGAGAACGAGCTGCTGATCCTGACCGGCTCGGGGGAGGAGTTCATGATGGACTCCGACCCGGCCGGCTTCGAGATTGAGGAGCAGCAGCTGGAGTACTGGGCCTACGAGTACGCCTACAAGGACGGGCGGACCAATGTCAGCTCGCTCGTCAACGACCTGGAGATCCCTACCATCGGCCTGTTCAACGGGTCAGGCTTCCATCCCGAGATTCTGCTCATGTGCGACCTGACCCTGTGTGCCGAGGACGCGCGGATCTTCGATGTGCACTACGGCATCAGCTCCGTGCCGGGCGACGGCATACACAGCTGCTTCCAGGAGCTGCTGGGCGTCAAGCGTGCCGCCTACGCGCTGCTGACCGGCCAGGCCATCGATGCGCGGGTTGCACTTGAGTACGGCATGGTGAACGAGGTTCTCCCTCGTGACCAGCTGATCCCGCGCGCGTACACCATCGCGGATCACATCATGAGCCAGCCCCGCACCGTGCGCCGCCTCGCCACTCAGATCATCCGCCGTCCCTGGAAGAAGCGGATCGTCGACGACCTCGACGGTGGCTTCGGCATCCAGATGTTCGGCCACCTGGCCAAGGGCAGGTCGATCCACAGCAGGGAACACATCGCCTCGACCACGGACTACGTGCGGCAGGGGCGGCCCAACAGCTTTGACTGACGTCGGCCGGGGCAGGTCGGCTCTGGGTCAGCGCCAGCACCCGAGGAGGAACGATGGGCGATGAGTACCCGCGGCTGCGGCTGGCCGCGGTCCAGGCGGCACCAGTGTGGCTGGACCGGAACGGCTCGGTGGACAAGGCCTGCGCACTGATCGCCGAGGTCGGCCGGGGCGGCGCCGACATCGCCGGCTTCCCGGAGAACTTCATCCCCGGGCATCCCGTCTGGTACTACTACCACGCCGCGACCAGCAAACGGAGCCAGGAGTTCGCGGTCGAGCTGTTCAAGAACGCGGTGGAGATACCCTCACCCGCTACCGACAAGCTCTGCGCCGCGGCTGCGGCAGCCGGCGTCAACGTGGTGATGGGCCTCACCGAAAAGCGGCCCGGCACCACCGGGACGCTCTACAACACCCAGCTGTACATCGGCCGGGACGGGCGTATCCTCGGCCGCCACCGCAAGCTGGTGCCCACGGTGGGGGAGCGGCTGATCCACGCGCCCGGCGAAGCTGCCGCCCAGGGCGCGATCCGCTGCGACTTCGGCCCGGTCAGCGGCCTGATCTGCGGGGAGAACTCCAACCCGCTGGCGATCGCAGCCTTGTGCGCCGAGTACCCGTACGTGCATGTGGCCAGCTGGCCGAACCATTTCATCCCGGCCTGGTGCGGCATGCCCGAGACCAGCCTGCTAGCGAGCCGGAACGTCGCCTACATGAACAAATGCTACGCGATCAGCGCCTGCGGCATGAACAGCGACGAGATGCGGTCGGTGCTGCCGCTCACCGATGAGGACGCCGCTTTCCTGGCCGACCCGGCCACCTCCGGCGGCTCCGCGATCCTCGACCCCTACGGCGGGGTGGCCGCCGGGCCGGTGGACGGCAGCCAGGAACGCATCCTCTACACCGACACCGACCCCGACATGATGATCCGCGGTCGGCTGGTGCACGACTTCGTGGGCCACTATAACCGCCCGGACATCTTCCACCTGCAGGTCCGCACCTGGCAGGAACCACTGCTGGCCTTCGCCGACCCAGCCGGGACCGAGCCGGGCGGCTGGCACGCCAAGCAGGTCGCACCCGGCCCGGCCGCCGCCGAGGGCCGGCCCGGCCGCCCGGCCATCGAGGCGCCGCCGCTTTCGTGACCAGGTCAACGGCGGCCCCTGTCGTGCATTTCGAAGTCCTGGTCAGCGACCTCGCCGCTGCCCATGAGCGGGTCGTCGCAGCGGGCGGGACCTTCGCCGGCGAGCACACCTCGCCCCGGCGCTGCGCCCAGGGCGGCCGTCAGCCGCTCTGCGACACCCGCGACGGCAGCGCGAAGCTCGGGGCCGCCCTCGACGTGGAACCGGATCGGGATCGCGGCCAGCCATTCCCCGGCATACATCGCCGGATTGCTGGTGGTGCCGATCAGGACGCATCGTTCACCGTCGCCAGTGCGCTGAAGACGGCCCATCGGCGGCCTGACATGCCGGGCGGCCTCATCGTAGGGGGCATCGAACACGACCTTGGTCGCGAACTCCCAGCCGGCCCCCAGGTGCTGCTCCAGCAGCTCCACGTAGTCCAGGTTCTCGGGTGCGCGGAACTGCTCGCCGCCTGCGGCGACCGACTGAATCCGGTCAATGCGGTAGGCGCGGACCGCACGGGCGCGATGCGAGTGGCACAGCAGATACCAGCGGCCATGCCGCACGACGACAGCCCACGGGTCAACGTCCTCCTCCCGCTGCCTGCCCGATTCGCTGCGGTAGCCGATGCTCACCTGGCGCTGGGCGGCGACGGCGGCAACGAGTGCGCTCGTGGTCTCGGTGCCCGGGCGTGCGGCCCCGCGGTCGGGCGCGGCAGAGGCATGCCGGCGCATGGTGGCGGCCTGCCGGCCGACGTTCTCCGGCAGCGCCCGGATGATCTTGCCCAGGGCGGCGCCGACCGGATCGTCGGCGTCTGCGGCTGCGTGGCTGCCGTCGAGCACGGCCATGACCAGGCCAAGCGCCTCGGCGGCGGTGAACACCAGCGGCGGCAGCCGGATGCCACGGCCAACCCGGTAGCCGCCGTAGGGCCCCCGGGTCGACCCGATCGGGATGCCGGCCTCGCGCAAGATCGCGACATAGCGGCGCGCGGCCCGTTCGGTCACGTCCAGCTGCGCCGCGAGCTGGGCGGCGGTGATGCCGGGCTGGGCCTGCAGCAGCTCGAGGGCCCGGAGCGCCCGCCCGGTGGGGCTCAGGTCGGCTTTCACGAGAGCAGGCTAATCAGGAACCCGATCGTCCGGAACCGTATCTATCGTCGGGGACCGGGAAGCTTCGCTGACTACGCCGGGCGCGACCGCAGCGCAAGGGGGAGGGAGAGCTGAGATGGACATCCTGCTGATCGCCGGCCTGTGGCTCGACGGGTCGGTCTGGGACAACGTTGCCACCCAGCTCGAGGCCCACGGCCACCGTGCCGTGCCGGTCACCCTGCCGGGCCAGGGTGACGGCAACGCGTCGGCGACGCTCGCGGATCAGGTGGCCGCGGTGGTCACGGCCGTCGATGCGGCAGCAGGGAAGCCCATGGTGGTGGGGCATTCCGCGGCCTGCAGCCTGGCGTGGCTCGCCGCCGACGCCCGCCCCGGCAAGATCAGCAAGGTCGCCCTGATCGGTGGCTTTCCCTCCTCGGACGGCGAGGCATACTTCGATTCCCTCCCCGTCCAGGACGGCGCGGTGCCCTTCCCGGGCTGGGGCGAGTTCGAAGGGCCGGATTCCGCCGATCTGGACGACGCCGCGAAGCAGGCCATCGCGTCGGCTGCGATTCCGGTCCCGGAAGGGGTCACTCGCGGAGCGATCAGGCTCGCCGACGAGCGGCGCTATGACGTCCCCGTGGTACTGGTCTGCCCGGAGTTCACCCCGGCCCAGGCCAGGGAATGGATTGAGCGCGGCGAGGTTCCCGAGCTGGCGAAGAGCAGGAACGTCTCGTTTGCCGGCATCGATTCCGGTCACTGGCCCATGATCAGCGCGCCGGCCGAGCTCGCGCGCCTGTTGGCGCAGGCGGCTGAGGAGTCCTGAGCGGGCGGGCAATGCTCACCGAGGGAGGACCCGCAATGCGGTATACGATCCGGCCGCTCGACGCATCCACATGGGCGGCGTTCGCCGAGCTCGCCGCGCGCAACAACGGCGTTTACGGCGGATGCTGGTGCATGGCCTACCACCTCGAGGTGTCCCGGACGGACGCGGCGCAGAACCGTGCCGGGAAGGAGCGCCGGGTCCGGGGAGGCCGCGCGCACGCCGCGCTGGTCTTCGACGATTACGGCACCGCGCAAGGGTGGTGCCAGTACGGCAGCCCGGAGGAACTCCCCGGTATCAAGCACAGGCGTGAATACGAGAAGGACGCGCCGCCGCATCCGGACTGGCGGATCACCTGCTTCTTCGTTGACAAGAGGCACCGCGGTCAGGGCATCGCGCGGGCGGCGCTGGAGGGCGCGCTCGACCAGATCGCCCATCTTGGCGGCGGGCTTGTCGAGGCGATCTCCGAGGTGACCACCTGCCGTGAGGCGCAGGGCCGCTTCCTCTTCAGCGCGACGGTCGAGCTTTTCGAGCAGAACGGCTTCACCCGCGTCCGCAAGGTCGGCAAACACGCGTGGATCGTGAGCAGGGTGATCGAGTCGGCCCCGAGCATCGGGCAGCCAGTCAGCAGCCCACCGGTGCCGGAGCAGCGCCCTGACCTGCTGGATGCCGCCAAGCGTGCAGAACGGCCATTTCCGCGTGCGTCAGCGGGGCCGGCGGGATCGGCGCCAGCCATGCATAGCGGCGGGAGTGTGCGCGCTCCCGCCCAGCCCATCGGCGACGCTCTGTAACGACTCTGTCCCGCCGGTCTGCTGCGGCTGGGATGCGTCGGCAGACTGAACGGCACTCGCCGAGGCTGATGAGCCCAAGCGCATCGACAGCATCGGGCTCCGGTGGATCGCCCTGTGTCGGCAACCATGCGGCCCGCGTCACCGCGATGGCAGCGGGACAGTTGTCTGGGCGAGCGCGCGGATGCGGGCGTTCTCGTGGGCGGTGCACCAGATCAGCCCGAGTGGCAGCGGCGGCAGGCCGGTGATGGGGATGAGGGTGATGTCGGCACGGTGCGCAAGCGGCAGCGAGGCGACGGTCGGGTGGACGATGCGGCCGCTGGCGACCAGCGCGAGGGTGTGGTGCAGGCCCTGAACCTGGTGGATGCGGCGGGTTGGCCTGCCCGAGGGTGTGCGCGGCGGGAGAAGAGCGTCGGACAGGGCGGCGGGCAGGGACGGCGGTATCCGCGCCATCTCCAGGTCGCCGAGGTCCTCCGCAGTGACCTGCCGGCTGGCTGCTAGCGGGTGGCCGGCGGCGACGGCGAGGGCCCGGTCACAGCGGTCGATGACCGGGCCGGCGGTGAGGTCTGGCTCGTCGACGGCCAGCCAGTTGACGAGCACGTCGATCTCGTCCCGGCGCAGGGGCGCGTACGGGTCGCCGATGCCGACCTCGGTGAGGCTCACCTGGCAGTCAGGATGCGCCGACGCGAACGCGGTCACCAGCCGGGTGAGTGCCTGCCCGCCGGTGGTGACGGTGAACCCGATGCGCAGCACGCCGGATGCCTGGGTTGCTGCGGCGCGGGCGTCGGCCAGGGCGGCCTGCATCTGGTTGTAGCCGGGGCGCAGCTGCTGGCGGAACCGGGTGCCGAGCGGTGTCAGGCGTACCCGGCGGCTGGTGCGGCTGAACAGGGCGCCGCCGACCTCGCGTTCCAGCGATGCGATCAGCTTGCTGACCCTCGGCCGGGACAGGACGAGCCGCTCGGCCGCCCGGCCGAAATGCAGCTCGTCAGCGACCGCCAGGAACGCCTCGACCTGCTGCATGTCCATGGCCCGCTCCGATCGGTTCCCTGACGGCACCGATCGTTGCACACATCGCCGTTGATCATCCTGGCCGGCTCTGGGCAGTCTGGACAGGCCAGACACCGGTAACTCCTAGCTGCCTGGACGGGGCGACATGGGTTGGGAAGACAAGCTCCCGGGCGGGTTCCTGCTCACGACCGTGGAGAAGGTCGCGGGGTATGCGCGGGCGCGGTCGGTGTGGCCGGCGTTCTTCGGGCTGGCCTGCTGCGCGATGGAACTCGTGCAGGCGGGCAGCCCGCGGCACGACCTGGGCAGGTTCGGCATGGAGCGGGTGGCCAACACCCCGCGGCAGGCCGACCTGATGATCGTGGCGGGCCGGGTGAGCCAGAAGATGGCCCCGGTGCTCCGGCAGATCTATGACCAGATGTCCGAGCCCAAGTGGGTCATCTCGATGGGCGTCTGCGCGTCCAGCGGCGGCATGTTCAACAACTACGCGATCGTCCAGGGCGCGGATCACATCGTCCCGGTGGACATCTACCTGCCGGGCTGCCCGCCCAGGCCGGAGATGCTGCTCGATGCGATCCTCAAGCTGCACGACAAGATCGAGAACATGAAGCTCGGCGTCAACCGCGACCGCCAGATCACCGAGCAGGAGCAGGCCAGGCTGCGCCGGCTGCCGCAGGCGTAGCCCGCCCGGCAGAGCGGATGGCTGGCCTGCCCTGGGCGCATTCGTCCGCGGTTCGCCGCAGAAACGGGAAGTGGCTCACGATGGATAACCGCGCCTCTCCTGGCTCGGCGCAGCTACCGCGGCGACATCGTGCTCCGCCCGGCCGGCAGCGGAACGGCCATCACCTGGACGGCCTCGCTCGAGCCGCTCATCCCGGGCACCGGCATGCTGGTCCTGGCCTGCACCCGCGGATACGCCCGCCTGTTCGCACGAGAACTGCCTGAGCATTCCAGGGATGCTGTCAACGGCCACTGAGTAATCGGGTAGACGGTCGAGTGTTGTCCGGGCTAGCCGTCAACGATCGTCCTGTCGATCACCAGGATCGCCCGGCACGCTTGTCAAACCTCGGCTCAGCTTTGCTGGACCGGTACCAGATGACGGGTGACGCCTCGGATCTTGACCGCGCCGCCGCCGCTCTCGAGACGGCGTACGATGCGCTACCCGAGTCACACCCTGGGCGGCCACTGGTACTGAACTACTGGGCCCGCCAGCGCATGTCGGCAGCGCGCCATACGGCAGATCCGGACGCTGCCCCGGGTGGCGATGCATAGTCATGCAGAACGGTCCACCGCCCGCCGGGTCCGGCCGGGCCGCCGGCAATCTGAGAGACCTGACGCCAGCCGCGCGCATCCCTGCCGTTCGGGGCTGACATCGGTCTGGTGCCGTTCAGCGGATGGATCGGCCAGAAATGGTGTTCTGCGTGTTTCCGCCTCTGCGCGACCGCCTATGGGCGGCAAGCCTGGCCCCTGGGGACCGATTGGTTGCTCCTGGCCTCTGGCCCTGGACGTGAGGCGTGCGGCTTGCCCGCAGGTAGACTTAGTTCGATCGATCGATAGCCGAACGCGATGGAGCGTCATGCCACGGCGGCAGCCAGTTGCGCGAGCAGCAGTCCCGGCGGATCCGGCCAAGCTTCCGACCAAGCAGCGTATCGAGCAGGCCGCGCTGCAGCTGTTCGCGGCCAAGGGCTTTGAGGGGACCGGAATCCGTGATATCGCCGATCAGGCGGGCCTGTCGACGTCCGCGCTGTACCACTACATGGGCAGCAAGGACGAACTGCTGGTCGCATTCATGGTGGAGAGCATGACCGAGCTGACCAGGGTGGCGCTTGCGGCCCTGGAGGGCGTGGAGGATCCGGCCGCGCAGCTCGCTGCCCTGGTCCGGGCACACGTGGGGTTCCACACCTTGGACGCTCAGCGGTCGCTGGTCGCCGACGACGAGCTGAGGGCGGTATCTGATGCCGCGTTTACCAAGGTCATGCAGCTACGCGACGGATACGAGCAACTATGGGCGGAGGCGCTGGAGCGCGGCAAGCGCAGTGGCGAGTTCAGCTATGCCGACGCGCGTATAACCCGGCTGGCGCTGCTGGAAATGTGCAATGGCGTCGCCCGCTGGTACTCCGACCGCGGGCCGAAGCTCCCCGGGGAGATCGCTGACTGTTTTGCCGACCTCGCCTTGGCGATGGTTGGCGCCCGCCGGGACGGGCAGCC
Source organism: Actinomycetota bacterium (assembly GCA_003541285.1). GTDB lineage: Bacteria > Actinomycetota > Actinomycetes > Streptosporangiales > Streptosporangiaceae > UBA9676. Next base: position 16,199 of record DPMS01000361.1, on the reverse strand, counting down.
GGCACGGGCGGCGGATCTGCCGGGCCGGCCGGTGCGGGAGATCCTCGCGCTTGTCGAGGCCGAGTTGCGGGGGACCGGCGACGTTGCGCCGGACGGTGCCGCGCGGGAGCCCCGCGCGGCACGCTGACTCCCCGGCGCCCGCGTATAGCACCCGGCCCTCTTCTTGCCCTCCCGGGTCCGGCAGGCCCATTGATGTTCGATCGATCGATCGATAAGATCAGGGAACCTTGCCGCCGGCTCCGCCCCGAGGGAGGCTGCCGATGTCAGTTCGCCAGAATGAGCACGGTCTGGAGCGGCACGCTATTGGCCTTCCTGCAGTAACCGCGCAGTCAGCAGCCCTCATCGCCCCGGCAGCGGGCTCGGTGGCGGGGCTCGCGTTCATCGTGGGCTACTCCGGTGCCGCTACCCCGCTGGCGTTCCTGATCGGCCTGCTGGTCTGCGTGTGCATCGCGATGGTGATCGGCGAATACGCCCGTCGGCTGCCTAGCGCCGGCTCCTTCTACACCTATCTGACGAGGACTTTCGGTCCCAAGACCGGATTTGTCACGGGTGTCGCCCTGTTCGGGGCGTACCTGCTGCTGTTCCCGTTCCAGCTCGACTTCTTCGGGAACTTCACCTCGTCGCTGCTCGCCGCATCCGGCGTGCACATCACCTGGTGGATCTTCTCGGCGGCGCTGATCGTCTTGTCGACCACCCTGGGGGTGCTGGGTGTCAAGCCGTCGCTGCGCACCGGGCTGATCGGTCTTGGGTTTGAGATGCTGATCCTGACGATCTTCTCACTGGTGATCATCTTCAGGGGGGGCGCGGGCGGCAATACGATCCAGGCGTTCAATCCCGGTGTCAGCCTGGGGGGCTCGGGCGGCCTGCTCACAGCCGTGGTCTACACGATCTTCGCGTTCGTTGGCTTCGAGTCTGCGACCACTCTCGGTGACGAGGCGCGCGAGCCACGGCGGACGATTCCCCGCGCTGTCATGCTCACCACACTGGTTGTCGGCATCTTCTATGTGATCGTGTCCTACGCGGTGACCATCGGCTATGGCGTCTCGACCCGGAACGTCAAGGCCCTTGCCAGTGCGGGCACCCCGTTCAACACGCTGGCTGACAAGTTCGGTGACGGTGCGCTGAGCGTGTTCGTCAACCTCGCGGTCATCTCCAGCTTCACGGCGCTGAACATTGTTACCGTGGTCGCGGTCAGCCGGATCTTCTGGAAGATGGGCAGGGACGGCCTGCTGCCGTCGGCATTCAGCCGCCTCAACGCCCGGCAGTCACCGCATATCGCCTGCCTGTTCAGCGGGACGCTGGCGCTGGTTGCCTCGATCCTCTTCGGCGCGATCTACGGTGCGCTGAACTTCGCATCCTGGCTCTCCTACTTCGCCACACTGTTCTTCATCGCCGCCTACCTGCTGATCAGCGTGGGGCTGATCCGTTTCATGTGGCGGGATTACCGGGCGGAGTTCAGCTGGCTCCGGCATGCGGCGCTGCCCGTCATCTCGATCGCGGCGATGATCTGGGTGCTGTGGGGCAACATCCATCCCTATCCCCCCGCCCCCCTGCGCTGGTTCATCTACGCCACCATCGTCATCTTGCTGATCAGCGCCCTGATCGCGCACTGGCTGGCGAAAACCAGGCCAGACGCCATGCGGCGGGCTGGCATGCTGCTCGCCGATGTCGAGGCCGAGCGAGAAGAAGCGCTGGCTGGTACCGGCGAGGCCGACTAGATGGCCATCATCTTCGAATCGCGTGAAGGCGTCGCCAAGATCACGATCAACCGGCCTGAGGTGCTCAACGCTCTCGATCCAGCCACCTATGCCGAAATCACGGAGGCGTTCCAGCAGATCGAACGGGACCCCGACGTCCTCGTCGGGATCATCACCGGAGCCGGAGAGAAGGCGTTCACAGCCGGCGCTGACCTGAAGATCATGCACACCGGAGGCGCTGACCTGAGCCAGTGGACTCCGTGGCGGCAGGACCGCTGGGACTTCGGCGCGACCACGTCCAAGCCCCTGATCGCTGCGATCAACGGATACGCGCTCGCCGGCGGCCTTGAGCTGGCCCTGGTCTGCGACATCCGCATCGCCTCACCGAACGCCGTGTTTGGCACCCCCGAGGTGAAATGGAACCTGCTGCATGGGTTCGGTGCGTATCAGCTGCCGCGGATCATCTCGCTGTCGCATGCCATGGAAATGCTGCTGACCGGGGAGTTCATCGACGCTGCCACGGCCGAGCGGATCGGCCTGATCAGCCGCATCGTCCCGGCCGGCGACCTGCAGGCCGAAGCCGACCGGATCGCCCGGGTCATCGCCGGCAATGGGCCGATGGCGGTACGGATGACCAAGGAACTGGTCCGCAACGGCCTGTCAGCGTCCCCGCCCGAGCACTTCCGGCTGATGAACGAGTACTACAGCCGAGTAGATGCCACCAGTGACCAAACCGAGGGCCTGACGGCTTTCGCGGAGAAGCGCAAGCCGCGCTACCCGCACGGCGAGCAGGCGGGCGGCGCCTGAAGACCCCAGCCGGACGGAGGACACGGCCATGAAGATGTTCGCCTTCCACTGCGGCGGCGAGAAGACGCTCCGCTCGGTCTTCGACCCGTTCGATCAGGACTGCGGCGCGACGATCCACGTGCCGTACTTCTTCTACCTGATTCAGCACCCCGACGGGAACGTGCTTTTCGACAGCGGCGCCCATCCCGCCCTGCTGGACGACCCGCGCAGCCGGCTCGGCGACGCGGCCGACCTGTACGAGATCGTCATGAGCCCCGGCGACGATGTCCGGTCCCGGCTGGACTCGCTCGGCGTGGACCCCGAGGACATCGGTCACGTGGTCCAGTCGCACCTTCACTATGACCACGCAGGCGGGCTCGAATTCGTGCAGGGCGCCACCGTCTACGTCCAGCGTGAAGAACTCACCTTCGCCTACTGGCCGCCGGTCTACCAGCGGGACGTCTACGTCCGGCAGGACTTCGACACGGTCAGCAGATGGAAGCAGCTACGCGGTGAGCACGACATCTTCAATGACGGACGGCTGGTCATCTTCCCCACGCCCGGCCACACGCCCGGTCACCAGTCGATGCTGGTCCGGCTCGAAAGCGAGGCGTACATCCTGGCGGGCGACGCGGTCTACGACAAGGAGAAGATGCAGGCCCGCTGCCTGCCGGGGCTGCTGTGGAGCCCGGACGCGATCATCGAGAGCTGGGAAAAGATCGAGGAGATGCAGCGGCGCTACAATGCCAGGCTCATCGTCACCCACGACCTGCACTGGCAAGACACGATCAAGCTCGGGCCGCAGGAGTGGTACGAGTGACCTCGCCGATCCCTGACGGGCGGCCGGCTGACATGCCGGGCGGCGACCCACCCAGCCAGGACCTGATCGAGCTGGTCCGGGACGCGTGCCACCAGGATCCAGACATCCCCGTGCTGATCTTCGAGGACGGCGTCAGCGTCAGCCGGGCCCGGCTGTGGGCCGAGATCACGTCATTCGCGGGCTACCTGAGCTCACGGATCGCGCCCGGCGACCGGGTCGCGGTCATGATGCCGAACCGCGCCGAATTCATGGTGGCCTGGCTCGCGGTCGCCGCTTGCCGCGGCATCCTCGTCGCGCTCAACCCGGCTGCCCGCAGCCACGACGCCGGCCACGTGCTGCGCGACTCGGCCGCCCGCATCGCGGTGGTCGACGGCGCGCACGCTCCGCTGTTCGCCGAACTCCAGCCGGACTGCCCGGAGCTGGCCGAGATCATCGTGGCCGCGGACGGCGAGCCAGGTGGGCTCAGTGCGTATACGGGGCCTGGCCTGCCGCAGCGGCCGGACGAGGCCCGCGGTGACCTGACCAACATCTTCTACACCTCAGGCACGACCGGCCCGCCCAAGGGCTGCGCGGTCGGGCACGACTACTGGATCCGGTTCGCCGATCTGATGGCTGAGATGTACAGCTTCACGGCCGCCGACCGGATGATCTGCTGCCTCCAGTTCTTCTACAACGACCCGCCCTGGATGCTGCTGCTCGCGCTCAGGACCGGCACGTCGATGGCCGCCATGCGCCGGTTCAGCGTGTCGCGGTACTGGCGGGTAGTGCGCGACCTGGACGTGACGGTGCTGTTCGGGATCGCCTCGACCGCCAGCTTGCTGCTAAAAGCCCCGGCCAGCGAGGACGACAAACGGCACAAGGTACGACTGTCGATCCAGGTGGGCATCCCTGCGCCGCTGCACCAGGACCTGGTCGACCGGTGGGGCGTGCCGTGGGTGGAGGCCTACGGCCTGACCGAGACCGGAGTGATCGTCTCGATGCCGGTCGGGCAGGCAGGGCAGATGATCGGCTCCGGTTCCATCGGTGTGCCGTGCCCCGGCGCTGACGTGCGGATACTCAATCCAGACGGCAGTGAGGTCCCGGACGGCCAGCCCGGTGAAATCGCCGTCCGGGCTCCCGGCCTCATGCGCGGCTACCTGAACAAGCCGAAGGAGACAGCCGACACCTTCCGTGGCGGCTGGCTGCACACCGGCGATCTGGGGCGCCGCGACGCGGCTGGCTACCTGTACTTCGCCGGGCGGATCAAGGACGTGATACGGCGGGCAGGGGAGAACGTCGCGGCCGCGGAAGTCGAGAACGTGATCCGCTCACACCCTGGTGTTCTCGAGGTGGCAGCGGTCCCGGTCCCGGATGACCTGCTCGGTGAAGAGGTCAAAGTCCACGTTCTCCTCGCGGACGGACAGAGTCCTCAGTCGCTGCCACCAGCCGAGCTGATCGCTTTCAGCGCCGAGCGGCTGGCCCGGTACAAGGTGCCCCGGTATGTCGAGTACCGCGCCGCGGAGTTTGACCGGACCCCCTCCATGCGGGTCAAGAAGGAGAATCTGGACCGCTCGGCCAACGGAGGCCACGTGTGGGACAGGTCCACGGAGCTGAACTGGTGAAGACATCTCGCGAGGAGGCCCCGTGCCGCAGGTTATCGATTTCAGGGTCCGGCTGCCGCTTGAGCTGCGCCCAGCCGAGGAGCTTCCGGCTGACTACCTGGACCAGTACGACAAGGTCCTGGACCTGTCAGCCAACAGGCACCGGTCGCTGGCGGACCTGCTCGCGGATATGGAGGCAAGCGGGACCGCCCACGCCGTCGTGCACGCCGAATACGAATACGGCGACGACGCCGACGCCCTGAACGAGGCCGTCGGCAAGCTGGTCAGCGAGTACCCGGACAAGTTCTCCGGCTACGGCACCATCTCGATGAACCCAGTGAAGATCCCCCGCGCGCTGGCCCAGGTCCGCCGGGTAGCTGAGCTAGGGCTGACCGGGCTGAGCCTGCAGCCGTCCTTCTTCGGCATCCCCATCGACGACCGGGCGCTCTACCCCATCTATGCCAAGGCCGACGAACTCGGGCTGCACGTCGCCCTCCACACCGGCATCAACTACACCGTCAGCTTCCCGATCCGCAATGACCAGCCGATCCAGCTTGACCAGGTCGCCTGCGACTTCCCCAGCCTGGTAATGATCGCGTGCCACGCGGGCTGGCCGTGGGTAACCGAAATGGTGGCCGTACTGCGCAAACACCCCAATGTGTACACCGAGTTCGGCGGCCTGGCACCCCGGTACGTCTGCGAACCCGACACTGGCTGGGAAGTCATGAAGAGGTTCATGAACAGCCTGCTCAGCAAGCAGGTACTGCACGGCACTGACTGGCCAGTGTTCCCGATGGACAAAGCCCTGGCCCAATGGCGGGCTGGCGGCCTGCGCGACCACGTCCTAGAGGCCCTGACCGGAGGCAATGCTGCCCGGCTACTTGGCCGCGACTAGCCGATAACGCGCATCTTCCCGGGACCCTGGCTATAAGGCCGGCCTGCGCTGCAGCCTCCATGTCTGCGCAGGTCAGGCGACGGGCGGGTCGGCCTGTGGGCCGTGCTCTGTGCACCCGCTTGCCCGGGCTGGCGGCCACCCATCTGGGACTGCGGTTGGGGGCCTCATGCGGTCTACCCGCGAGCCCGGGGCGGGCCGCCCCTCGAACGCTCGCGCAGGCCCGCGCCCCGAAGCGTGCGGAATCCTCCGGACCTTGCTCCGGGTGGGTCTATCTCAGGCCTGTTAGCAGGTCGAAGGTCCCTATGCGGCACCGTATTCATCAGGCACGCCTGTGCGGGCACAAAGTCGCGGTGGAGAAGGGCACGACCCAGGCGGCCGACGCGCAGGCCCAGGCTCCCAAGTGCACGTCGGCAGGCAAACCCCTCACGGTCGAGATCTTCAACGACCAGAACGCGGTCAACCTGGCGCTGTCCTCCGGCCGCGCGGACGTGGCCATGGCCGACTCACCGGTGGCCGCTTACCAGGTGAAGCAGTCGAACGGCGTGTTCAAGCTGTCGGGTCCGGAGTATGGCACCGCGCCCTACGGGATCGCTATCCCGAAGAACAACGGGATGGCCAAGCCCATACTGGCCGCTCTGGAGCACCTCATGGCGAACGGCACGTACCTGAAGATCCTTGACAAGTGGGCCGTGGAAATCAAGGCCGTCCCGGTCCGCCACCCGGGGCGGTGGCTGGCCGCGGCGGTCGTGCTCGTGCTCGTCGCGATGTTCGTGCACACCCTGCTGACCAACCCGCGCTTCGAATGGAATGTCATCGGGAGCTATTTCCTGTCCAGGCGGGTGCTGGACGGCCTGGCGATCACCATCCTGCTGACCGTGGTCGCCATGGTGATCGGGATCGTGCTCGGTGTGATCCTCGCGGTGATGCGGCTATCGGCGAACCCGCTGCTGTCCGGGTCGAGCTGGGTGTACATCTGGTTCTTCCGCGGCACGCCGATCCTGGTCCAGCTGCTGTTCTGGTTCAACCTCGCTTTCCTCTACCCGGATATCTCCCTCGGCGTGCCATTCGGGCCCTCGTTCCTGCACGCTGACGCGAACAGCCTGATCACCCCACTTGCCGCGGCGATACTCGGGCTCGGGCTCAATTAGGGCGCCTACATGGCAGAGATCGTGCGGGCCTGCATGCTGTCCGTCGAGCACGGCCAGGCCGATGCCGCGCAGGCGCTGGGCATGAGCAGGGGCCTGACGTTGCGCCGGATCATCCTGCCCCAGGCGATGCGTGTGATCATCCCGCCAACTGGCAACGAGACCATCTCGATGCTCAAGACATCGTCCTTGGCGAGCGTGATCACGGTCACCGAACTCCTGTACGCGGTCCAGCTCATCTGCGCGGTGAACTTCAAGACGATCCCGCTGCTGATCGTGGCCGGCATCTGGTACCTGATCGTCACGTCGGTGCTGACGGCCGGCCAGTACTGCATCGAGCGCCACTACGCCCGTGGTGCCGCGCGTGAACTTCCTCCCACGCCGTGGCAGCGGATCCGGCGCATCTGTTCACCACTCACGCGCCACTGCCCGTATCCCCCTCGCAGCGTCGGGACGAATCGTGAGCGCCGCCGCGGGGGCATCGCTGATCCCAGGCGCGGGGCCCATGGTGCTCGCCGAGGGCCTGCACAAGAGCTTCGGTCGGCTCGAGGTGCTGCGCGGCATCGATCTCGAGGTGGCGCGCCAGGAGGTCGTGTGCATCATCGGCCCGTCCGGCTCAGGCAAGTCCACCCTGCTGCGCTGTATCAACCACCTGGAGAAGATCAATGCTGGACGCCTGTGGGTCGATGGCGAACTGGTCGGCTACCGGCAGCAGGGCGACAAGCTCTACGAGTTGCGGGAGCGGGAAATATGCGCGAAACGGGCCGAGATCGGCATGGTCTTCCAGCGGTTCAACTTGTTCCCGCACATGACCGCGCTGGAGAACGGACCCGCTCGTTCCTGTCCAAGGTGCTCTGAATATAGGCGGCGGGCGAGCCGGCCTGCAGGCCGGGTTCTGTGTACCCGCCGAAGCGGGCCGATGGCCATCCATAGAGACAATGGTCGACGTGCAGAAGACGGCGTCGCAGATCTCCTTCCACGGCACGAGTACCCAGCCCTGTCACGCCACCGAGACCCCTCCAATTGTGCCCGCACAGCCGGACCGTTCCCTCCCGGCCGTGATAGGCAAGGGCCAGGTGTGCGCCCACGCCGCTGCGCGCAGAGGTTCCCCCGGCGGTGACTGCGGTTGCTCCGGCCTGGCACGCTCCTGGGCGACCTATCCCTTGGCGAGGAGGTCCGCGGATGGCCGGTAGAGTGCGCGATCCCGGGCGATCCGTCACCTCCCGGGTGCTGGCCCTGCTCGGCACGTTCGACGAAAGCCATCCCCGGCAGGGGCTGAGCGAGATTGCCCGGCGCTCCGCCATGCCGGTGGCGACAGTGTCCCGGCTGCTGGCAGAGCTCGTGGCCGGCTAGGCCCTGGCCCGCCGCCCCGACGGGCGCTACGAGATCGGCCGGTGGCTGTGGGGACTGGGGGTGCTCGCCCCGGTGAGCCAGGAACTGCGCGAGGTGGCACTCCCGTTCATGCACGACATCCACGCCGCCACCGGCGACGTCGTCCATGTGGCGGTCCGGGAGGGCGACGCGGCGCTGTACGTGGACCGGATAGTCGGCCCGGATTCGGTACCCGTGCTCAGCCGGATGGGGAGCCGGCTGCCGCTGCACGCCACCGGGGTCGGCAAGGTACTGCTCGCCGAGGCACCGCCCGAGGTTCTGGAAGAGGTACTGGCGAACCTGACCCAGGTCACCCGGCACACGGTGACCGATCCGGCACGGCTGCGGCGGGAGCTGGCCGAGATCCGCCGCTGCGGGTACGCGCAGACGATGGAGGAGATGACCCTGGGATCGGCCTCGATCGCCGTCCCGGTCCGGCCTGAGCCTGGGCCACCCGTGGCGGCGCTGGGCATTGTCACCAGCCCCGGGCGGCCCCCGGTGAGCCGGCAGGTGCCCACGCTGCAGGTGGCTGCCGCGGCCATGGGCCGGGCGCTGCGGCGGGCGGGCGCAGGGCTGGCCGGGCCAGCGGCTTTCTCAGCGGGCGGGCATCCGGTGCTGCGGGCCAGCGGCTTCCCCCGCAGCTAGCGGGCCCGGTACCGGTCGCGATCCCTCTTTCCACTGGACGGAAAAGAAGCTGGCGACCGTGCCCGGGCCGGGCGTACCGTCAGGCACCAGCCCTGATGTGCTGGGCTGCACCGGATTGTGCCTCAGAGTGGCTGACCTGACCTGAAGAAAGCGAACCAGGAGCTGGAGATGTGTACGCCGAAGTACCGGATACCTGGCACCACGATCTTCGATGGCACCGAGGCCCAGAAGGGCTACGCGCTCAACAAGATGTGCATGTCGTTCAACGACGCGGCCAACCGTGAGGAGTTCCTGCGGGACGAGGATGCCTACTGCGCGCGCTACGGGCTCAGCGAGCAGCAGCGCGACGCGATCCGGCGCCGTAACGTCCTCGGCCTGATCGCGGTCGGCGGCAACGCCTACTACCTGGCGAAGTTCGCCGGCATCTTCGGTCTGGACATGCAGGACATCGGGGCGCAGCAGACCGGGACGACCAAAGAAGAATTCAGGGCCAAGCTCGTGGCGGCCGGGAGATAGGGAGATAGGCGGAGACGGGCAATGGCTTCCATCGTCGGCTGCATTACCACTTCTCACGTGCCGGCCATCGGCGGGGCGATCGACCGCGGGCTGCAGGAGGAGCCCTACTGGAAGCCGTTCTTCGATGGCTACAAGCCGGTACACCGCTGGCTGGAGACGGCCAAGCCGGACGTCGCCGTGGTCATTTACAACGACCACGGGCTGAACTTCTTCCTCGACAAGATGCCGACCTTCGCCATCGGCGCGGCGCCGGAGTACCGCAACGCAGACGAGGGCTGGGGGCTCTCCACCGTCGCGCCCTTCCCCGGCCACCCGGAGATGTCCTGGCACATGATCGAGTCGATCATCGGCGACGAGTTCGACCTGACGACCTGTCAGGAGATGCTCGTCGACCACGCGGTTGTCAATCCCATGCGCCTGCTGTGGCCCGGCACCTCGGACTGGCCGGTGCCCATCGTCCCCATCGAGATCAACACGGTCCAGTACCCGCTGCCGTCGGCCGCGCGCTGCTGGAAGTTCGGCGAGGCAATCGGGCGCGCGATCAACTCCTATGAAGAGGACCTGCGGGTGGTGGTGCTCGGCACCGGGGGACTGTCGCATCAGCTCGATGGTGAGCGAGCCGGGTTCATCAACAAAGAATTCGACCTTGAATTCATGGACAGCCTGACGAAGGACCCGGTCTGGGCGACCGGGTACTCGACGCAGGAACTGGTCGAGTTCACCGGCACCCAGGGCGTCGAGCTGATGATGTGGCTGGCCGCCCGCGCGACGCTGCTCGGCAACGCGCGCCAGGTGACCGCGAACTATCACATCCCCATCTCCAACACCGCGTCCGGCCTCATGCTCCTCGAGCCGGCGGCCTGACCGGGCACCCTGCGCGGAGCCAGGGCGGGTGTTAGCCCCGGGCCCCGCCAGCGCGGCGCGGCGCGCACGTGCCCAGTAACTACTCCGGCGCGATGCTCCGCCGCCTGGCGGAGGAGGCCGAGCGTGCCCTCAGCACTAACGACCCCGCCGACCGCGGTGACTTCCTGGCAAGCGGGATCCAAGCCCTACGCAGGCGCCAGCGCCGCATCAGCGCGATGCGCTCGACGGCATCCGCCCGCTCACGGCCGCCAGATGATGGGCAGCCCAGGAAGCGCCTGCAGTCGCATCCAGGCTGTCGATATGCGCTGTCTTCGGGTGGTGAGTCGTCCTCGACTCCGCGGCACAGAACTCCCAGATCTGTGTCCCTCAAGGGCGACCCCCTTCACCGGCGAGCCAACCGCGTGTGCGGGGGCCACTGTCGCTGTGGCGCGCGATTCGCCGCGTTCTAGGTCCGCTTGATTGACCACGTCACGCTGTAGTCGGAGTTGCTGCCGCAGCCGACGGGCGAGTCCGTGCCGGGATGATCCGTCGTTTCGGTGATGCCTCCGGTTGCCGTAGCGAGGTGGAGGTCCCGGCCCGGCAACACGACCTGCTCCAAGGCGACCGCCCCGTCGCAACGGCCTGCGGAGAATAGGCTTCCGACCTGGTCAATCAGCCAAGGCGAGAGCAGACTGAGGATGGTTCCGATCACTGGCACGGAGGTGATCGTACCGACCTCGATGGACGTAATGGCGGTCAAGCCTTGGCCGAGCGCCTTCATGATCGAGCTGACAGCGTAGTCGGCGAGCGACTCTCCTGCTTTGTTGAGGGCTGAATCCAGCACATTTTTGTCGGCTTCTGCGCTGTTCACAATCTGGTAATTGAAGACGGCATATTCGCAAAGCTCGACGGTAGCTGGCGCGAAGGTGACCGCCTGCACTTGCGCCTGCTTTAGCTCGGTGCCACCCCAGTTGCCCATGTATTGGGTGGCCGTCTGGGTGGCCGAGTTTCCCACCTTGAGCGTGGACTGGACGGTGTCGGTGTCCTGGTTCAAAGACCGTGCTGTGTTCACGGTGAAGAAGTCGACGGAGAACTGGTACCGGCACGGGAGACCGTAGTTGCCGAAGGTCGTCCAGTTCCTCCAGATCGAGCCATCCCAGGTTCTGTACCCCATGAGCGGCGCAACGAGGTTGCCTTCGCGATCCACTTGGTTGCCCGGCGCAAATAGGCTAAGCCGGTTCGGGGCGACGGCGATGGCAGTCGGTGACGGGGTAAAGGCTGGCGCCACGGGGGTCCCGCCGAGGTGCCCGAGCGACTCCGGGCCCTCGAAGGTGTCTCCGGCGAACCAGAAATGGTACACCGCGCCGTCGTCGGCAGAGGCGAAGACGTCGAGCCGCTCGGGGCCCCATGCGACAGCGGAAGGGGTAGCGACAAGGTTAGTGCCCGAAGCCTGCAGGCCGAGATACTCCCACTCGTTCCACAGGATCCCATCCCACCATTTGTGGGCGAGCCTGCCGTCATCCGCCAGCGCGAAAACGTCCAGCCGATTCTCCCCCCAGCTCACGGCCACCGGTGGGGACGCGAGCGCCCCACCAAAATTCTCCCAGTCGCTGACCGTCGTAGCTCTTGTGCCGCAAAGTGAAGTCCGGGCCCCGGGCGAACACGTCCAGCCGGCCAGGCCCCCAGGAAACGGCGCTCGCTTCGCTCGTGAACGTACCTCCCAACCGCTCCCAGCCGCTCGACCAGGCGTTGCGCCTCAAGGTCTTCCGGTACATCGCGCGGTCAAGCCCAACACCGAAGACATCGACACGATCCTCCCAGGCAACGGCCGCGGGAGTGCTGATGAAGATCCCGCCTAGATCAGTCCACTGAGGCTGCGGCGAGGGTGCTTTCCCATTCCACAGCTGCAGGTGGCGCATGGCATAACCCGCGTCCAAGGCGAAGACATCGATGCGCGGCTCTGTGGGCACCGGCAGGTGAACCGGGTGAGGCGCCGCGCCCGGCGCATCCTCCGGTGCAATGGCCGCAGGCGGTGAGGTGAGGTGGATGGGTTTCCCCGGGCCGGTTCCTGGCGGTGGCTCTCCCGTGCCGGGAAGGGTTCCCGCGCCACCGCCGGCAGCCGGCTCAGTGGCCACAATCGGCGGCTGGGCGAAGGAGAACACAGCGGCTGGAACGCTGGTGAATGTGCCTCCGAGCTCGTCTGCCGCGATCGTGCCAAGTACCGACGAATCCGGGATACCCGCCGACGGAGTCGGATCGTAGGCGTAATGAGCCATGGAAAAATCTGGCTGCAGGCAGAAAACGTCCAATCTCTGTGCACTCCAGGACGTGGCAGCTATTCCTTTCATATCGGTTTATCCCCCCTGCTAGATAACTCGCACGCCAGCGCTCACGAGGAACTTGGGCTGGCACGGCATGACATGAATCAACTCTCGCCCACAACAGGGAAACCGAAACTTCTCCGCATCCTTGACCTGCGCCTGGCTGCTGGCAACAGCAACTCCGGCCCTGTCCCCGGCCGCCTCCGCGAGCCACCTCACAGCCCTTCTGTTACTTTTACCCGTAACGTGGAGGTAATGGAAGAGCCAGCAGCGCCGCACGCTTGATGGGCGTGAGTCAGCGCTGTCTGGACGTCGGTCGCGTCATGCCACCCCCATTGCCTTGCGTGCACGGGTCAGCACGGTGGCGGCGGCGGAGTGTGCCCGCTCAGCGCCTGCGTCAAGCAGGCGGACCAGCTCGGCGGGGTCGGCCATGAGCTCGTCGTGCCGGCGTCGGATCGGGCCGAGTTCGGCGATGACGGCGTCGGTCACGGAGGCCTTGAGTGGCCCGTACCCGCGAAATCTGGGGGCGAGCCCCGCCGGGTCGCTCCCGACCAGCGCCGCAAGAATCTCGAGGAGGTTTGAGACACCGGGCTTGGTCTCCGGGTCGTACCGCACCTCGCCGTCGGAGTCGGTGACGGCCCTGCGTATCTTGCTGGCGATGACATCTGGGGAATCGAGCATGCGCAGCACCCCTGCTGCATCATCGGGAGCAGACTTGCTCATCTTTCGCGCCGGGTGCTGCAGGTCGGCGACTCTCGCGGCCAGCGCCGCGGGGACAAGCTCGGGCACGACGAATGTCTCGCCGTAGGTCACGTTGAACCGCTCTGCGAGGTCACGGGTCAGTTCGACGTGCTGGCTCTGGTCGCCGCCCACAGGCACGCTGCGCGCCTCGTACAGCAGGATGTCGGCGGCCATCAGGCAGGGGTAGGTGAACAGGGATGCCCGCGTGCCGGGTCGACCGCCCTTCTCCTTGAACTGGATCATCCGGGACAGTTCGCCCACGTGCGCCGTGCATTCGAGCAGATAGGCCATCTCGACGTGCGCTGGTACGTGCGACTGCACGAAGACGACACTCCGGTCTGCGCCAAGCCCGGCCGCGAGAAAGAGCGCCCCGGTCGACAGCGTGAGCAGACGATGCCGGACCGGGTCGTGCGGCATGGTGAGCGCATGCAGGTCGGCGATGAAGTAGAAGCCCTCGCGCCGCCCCTGGCGCTGGACGAACCGTCGCAGGGCGCCAAGGTGATTTCCGAGTGTGAGATGTCCGGAAGGGGTGATGCCGGACAGGTCGCGCTCACGGGTGGCGGCCGTATTCATCGTGGGTCTCCTCGATCCGTGCGGTGAGTGGGTCCGCGCCGCGGGACGGTCTCACCGGCTCAGGGCCGGGGACGACGAAGCCGCCCCAAGGGACGGCTTCGTGCGCATGCTGGATGAGCCGTCCGTCAGGACGGCCACCAGGCGTTCAGGACTTTGCGCATACCCCGATTGTGGCAGGTGCTCAAGTCATCCGACGACGAGTTGATGCCCGATTGTCACCAACGCAGAAGCCCGGTCCTCATCGGCCGGAACGCACGACTCTCGGCAAGATCGCGACCTGGACACCGCGCACCGGGAGCGGCAGAAGCGCGCACACTGACCCCTGCGCCCGGCCCAGCACCGGACGTCGGCACGGCATGCCTGGCCGCATGGCGGCTCGGTGCGCCGGCGTTGCCGCCCGCAGCCGGGGACAGCCGAGCTGGGCCGGATGCCGCCGACGCCTGGTGCGGCGCCGCTGGAGGCGCTGTTTGAGGTGCTGGCCGGGCCGCGCATTCCGGGTGTGCTGTCTGGCCGGTGCCGCATGGTCGCCTTCGATGGGTGCAGGACGATCAAAGTCCCTGATACGCCGCGCAACCGGGCCTGGCTAGGCAAGCTGAATGCCGCGCGCGGGGAGACCGGCTGCGCCGTGACGAGTTCCACGGCAGGGTCAACTGCTCTATGCCCCTGCAGGCGGTGAGGATGCGATTGCGGCAGGCCCGGCGCAACGCCTGGCATCTGGCAGGTGAGGAGACGGGACCATATGCCTGTCTCCCCAGGACCTCCAGCCCTGGGAATCGGCGCTTGGCCCGGATCATGTTGGGCACAGGCATGCGGGGAGCCGCCTGCCCTATTCGGTGTATGACCCCGGAACATGCCCGTAGCTTGCTTTGCATGTCCGGGATCGACAGGCTTTCGGGGGTAGCCGATGAAGAGCGGAGTTGTTGCGTACGGGGCCGCGGTTCCCTATCGCCGGCTGGATGTGAGGGCGATCCTCGATGTGTGGGGGAACTCAAGCCTTGAGGTGCTGGAGCGCCTGCAACTGAATGAGCGCGCCGTGCTGTTCTTCGATGAGGACACCACGACGCTGGCGATCGAAGCAGCCAGGAACGCTCTGCAGCGCGGCGGGGTGGCGGGCCGGGACCTGGGGGCGGTGTATCTGGGGACGGGCACCAACGCGTGGGCGTCCAACCCGTCGGCGACGGTTGTGGCCGAAGCGCTGGGCGCGGGGCCGGGCCTGATCTGCTGTGATCTGCAGTTCTCGGGGAAGTCCGGAACCTCGGCGATGCAGGCACTGCTGGGGCTTACCGAGTCGGGCCTGGTCCAGCGCGGCATCGCGATCGGCTCGGACACATTGAACCGCCATGTCGCACCCGGCGAACTGTACGAGTACACGGCGTCGGCGGGTGCGGTCGCGTTCGTCATCGGGACTGAGGACGTGGCCGCAAGGGTCATCGGTATGCACTCGCACATGAGTTCGCTCAATGACTGGTTCCGGGCCGAAGGCGAGCGCTTCATCAGGACCTCGTCATCCAGCATTCCCGACCTGCTCCGGATTGGTCTCGCCGAGCACATCGTGCCCGCGGTCCAGGCGCTGAACGGGAAGCTGGGGCTTGCGCCGCAAGATTATGCGCACGCCGTCTTCCAGCAGCCTTACGGCTTCGTGCCGTTCATGCTGGGCGAAGCACTGGGCCTGAAACCGGACCAGGTGGCACTTGGCGCCGTGTCGCGCGACATCGGCGACTGCGGCGCGGCTTCGGCCTTGCTCGGGCTTGCGAATGTCCTGGACAACGCCGAACCCGGGGACAAGGTGCTGCTGGCCTCGTACGGCTTCGGCGCGGGCAGCGACGCCTTCGCGTTTGAGGTAACCGGCCATATCGCGCGGCACCGGGGTAATGGCCGCACCGTGCACGATCTGCTCGCCCATAAGGAAATGGTCAGCTACGCCACCAGCATCAAGTTTGAGCATAAGTTCCTCAAGCCTGACCGCCCTTCGGGCCCGTGGACCTGATCAGCAAAGGGATGGAATCGCCATGGCAGCGGTGAGCAAAGTAGCGATCGCCGGGGTCGGCCAGTCGCGGCGCGACTCCGCATACAACAAGAAGGGAGGCTGGAAGAGCGCCGTCGTCGAGGCGGTGTATGAGGCGCTCAAGGACGCCCGCATGGACCCCTCGGATATCGACGGAGGGGTGGTGAACTACCACGGTGAGGCCTACATGGGCTATGGCGGCATAGGCCCGACACTGGCCGAGGAACTGGGTGTGACGCCGGTCGGCATCATCCCCATCGT
>DPMS01000608.1 GCA_003541285.1 Actinomycetota bacterium | reverse complement strand
CGCCCGGCCGGCGCTGCCCGGGCTGGGCAGCAGCCATCAGCACACCGATGATTTCCTCCCGGTACGACGGCGGGTACCAGCGCAGCCGCCGCCGGTAGCCCTCCTCAAGCCTGCCCGCTGTCGTCATGCCAGGCCCCCGATCGCCCGGTGCCGCCGTTTGAGCCGCTTCGCGGCAACGGCCACGTTGTGCTGCAGCCGCTCGACTTCGGCGGCAAGCCGGTCGCCGCCGAGCGGGGTGAGCCGGTAGTAGCGGCGCAGCCGGCCATCCACCACCTCTTCACGGTCGGCCTCGACGAGGCCCTCCGAGACGACCCGGTCCAGCGCGGCGTACAGGGTGCCCGCCCTGAGCTTCACCCGGCCGCCGGACATGCGCTCGACATCGGTCATGATCCCGTAGCCGTGCCGCGGGCCGTCCGCCAGCGCAGTGAGCAGGAGGAACGTTGGTTCCTGCAGGGGACGCTCATTCATACCGACGTTATATACCGTCAATCTGAGTGTGGCAAGCCCGCGTCCTCACGCGCCAGCCACCCGTGAACCGTCTGCCGGCCCACCCCGAAGTGGCGGGTGGTAGTGCGTGCCGGGCGCCATGCCATGCCCTGCGCATGCAACCCACCACGATCGCGAGACGTGCCCCAGGTGTGTTCGTTTCCGGGTCGCCAGGGCGGCCGTTCCTGCACACACCCGGCCTGGGGCCGGGCTCAGTCCAGCAGTTCCACGGTGACGAACCGGATCGGGGTCTCGCCGGCGTTCTCGAAGTCGTGGATCATCGGCTCGGCTGGCGAGTGCTCCGAGTAGTTCGTGTCGCCGACGTGGTACTCCCGGGTAATCACTGTCCCGTCAGCGGTGCGCTGGCGGCCGATGCCCCCATCCACCACGGTCCAGAAGTACCGGCGCGTGTGCGCGTGGAACGGGCCGCGCTCCCCGGGCTGCAGCCGCACCTCCCACACCCGGATGCGGCCGTTCTCGAACCACAGCCGGGTGCCGACGTCGAGGTTGCCCGGCGCCGCGTCCAGTTCGTCTGCGTAGTCGCCGCGGTCGAACGAGCCTTCGCTGAGGATGGTGGTGGCCAATGCGGTCTCCCTGGTGTGGCGGGTGCTGGTCGGTGCTGGGCGGATGCTGGTCAGTGTCCCGGTTCGTGCAGGCCGAAGATGAGCCGGGGGTCGCCGGGGCGGAACGTGCCGTTGAACTGCGAGCTGTCACCGATCTCGCGGGTACGGTCGAGCAGTTGCTGGCCGACCAGCAGCTGACGGCGTTCCCACGCAGCCAGCGCGGCGGGCACGTTCCCGCCGGCCGCCTGGAGTTCCTCACCCAGAGCCCACCCGTCGTCGGCAGCCTTGGCGGTGCCCGCCGCGGCATGCGGGCGGACCGCGAACGCCGCGTCGCCGACCAGGCAGACCCGGCCATGGGCCATCCGCGGTACCTCGATGTCGTAGACCGCCTGCACGAAAGGTTCGGCGACGCTGGTCACCACCTCGGCGACCGGCGGGGCGAACACCGCCTCAGCCTGACGCCGCATGCTCGTCACCGCCTCATCGGTCGCCGCGCCCGGCGGCAGGGACACTGCCCGCCGGATCCCGTCCCGGCCGGTCATGAGCCGGTCAAGGTCATCGCCGGCGGCTACGTTGACATACCAGACCATGTTGATCAGCCGGTCGCCCGCGGCGAGCGAGCCGTCCAGGCCCGGGATCGGGTAGACGAGGATATGGCTGTCGGTCAGCACCTGATAAATGATCGCGTCCTCGTAGGCCTTGCGGGTGGCCGGGGACAGGCTCCGCTCCGGGACGGTGCCACGCCAGGCGACGTACCCGGCGTAGGACGGCGCAACCTCAGGGATCAGCTTGCCGCGGCCGATCGAACTGACCCCGTCGGCGCAGACCAGAAGGTCCGCGCTGGCCCGTGACCCGTCCGCGAGGGTGACGCAGACGGTGTCACCGGTCTGGCCGAAATCCACCACCTCATGGCCGAGGAGGTATCGGCCGGCGCCGAACAGCCGGAGCAGTGACCGGTAGATCGTGTTCCACGAGGAGAACCGGTACCGGTGCCGCTGCTCGTGCCGGAGGCTGCCGTCGCGGTTGAGGAAGCGGATCCAGCCGGTGGCGGAGCAGACGTCGGCCGGCTGGTAGCCGCCGCGCTCGACCAGGTAGCGCAGCGTGGCGTCGAGGGCGGCGATACCGGCGCCGCGCGCTTGCAGGGCGGAGGAGGACCGTTCGAAGACGCGGACGTCACAGCCGGTGTCGCGGAGCACCAGCGCCGTGGTCAGCCCGCCGACCGAGCCGCCCATAACGATGACACGGGGCATCGCGGACACCGGCTGTGATCCTTCCACCTGCTAGGGGCGGCCGAAGGTGGCGACCTTCACGACCGCCATCTCGAACAGCACCCGGCGCTCGTCGAACGAGGGGTCGCGCAGGCCGTAAGGCGGTTCGTTCCCGGTGTACTTCACCCAGATCTTGTCGAGCTGGTCGGTGACGCGCTGGCCCTCCACCGGGTCGTCCTCGGAAATCTCGCGCGCGACCTTCGTCTTGAGGCTGATCCAGTGATAGCTGTTCTCGGGGTTCATCAGCAGGAAGGTGGCGTAAGGCGTCTTGCGCAGCCAGTCCACCTTCTTGCGGTGGGTCGCCAGGTTGAGCAGCACAGTGTCGCCCTCATAGTCGAACCAGACCGGGGTGAGGTTGGGCTGGCCGTCCGCGCCGGTGACCGCGACGATGGCCGTGACGGGCTCGTCCAGCAGCCGCTTGTAGATCGGGTCGAGGTCGGCAAGGGTCGCCACCGGTTCCCGGTCGCCAATGGTGAACTGGCCCGGCTGGGTGCCCTCGGACACGTCCTTGAACTTCGCAACTGTGATGCTCACTGGTTACGCTCCTTTGTGATGAGGGGACGGGCGATGTGGGTGGTCTGGGTTCCCGGATCGCGGCTGGCGGTCAGCTGCGGTACCGGTCGATGAGCTGGCGGATGATGACGTTGCGCTGGATGTCGTTGGTCCCTTCGCCGACCACCATCAGTGGTGCGTCGCGGTAGTAGCGTTCGATGTCGAAGTCGGCCGAGTAGCCGTATCCCCCGTGCACCCTGATCGCGTCGGCGGTGACCTGGAGGCAGGCCTCGGACGCGAACAGCTTCGCCATCCCGGCCTCCAGGTCGCTGCGGCGCCCGCTGTCCAGTGCCGCAGCGGCCCGGGTGGTGAGCAGCCGCGCGGCCTCCACCTGGGTGGCCATGTCGGCGAGCCGGTGGCCGACTGCCTGGTGCCGCCAGATCGGCTGCCCGAACGTCTCCCGCTGCTGCGCGTAGCGCAGGGAATCCTCCAGCGCGGCGCGGGCGACGCCGACCGCC
>DPMS01000777.1 GCA_003541285.1 Actinomycetota bacterium | reverse complement strand
GGCCTGATCGCCCGCCTGGAAAACCGGCTCGCCGGACTCGAAGCGGCCAGGACACGTGCACTCGCCGACACCGGCCACGCCCGCAGCGAGATCGCCGCTGGCGAGGTGCCCGCCGAGCGGTTGGTACTCGTAGACGCAGCCCACAACCAGGCGGTCCCCTGCGGCGTCCAGGACACCCCGCGCCAGCGCGAGCGCGTCTTCTGAACTAGCGGAACCCTCGTACCCGGCAACGATCGTCCAGCGCAGATCGTGCCGCCCGCGTGTCATGTAGACCTCCCTTCCCGCTAGCGTGGCAACTCGCCGGCCGCCAGGACAGGGCGGAACGTCCCCAGCCGGCCAGGCACAAGCGCCTTCTCCCAGCGCACATCCGACGCAGCGAGGACCGCGGAGGCGGCGGGAGGACTGGTACCAGCCGCTGATGACGCCTGGCGGGACGGCCCGGGGTCCGGGGGGCGGCGGGATCGGCGTCCTCGGTGCCGCCTGATGAGCCGGCGGATTCGCCTGGTGGGCCATGCGATAAGCCAGTCCGGGGATGTGCCGAACAGGTAGAGTTCCGCCGGGACTGACGAAGATCCCATCGAGGCGGATGGCCCGGGCAAAGGCAGGCTGGTGAAGAAACTCATCGCAGCGGTGGTGGCCGCTGGCGGCATCACGCTGGGGCTGGTTCCTGCCGCGGCACAGGCCACGGCGTCCACCTATCAGTGCTTCCAGGTGTCCGCGCCGTACCAGTCATACCCGACCCCGGGTGGCTGCCAGTCAGGGTATGTCCAGGTGACCCTGCCGGCAGACACGGCTCAGGTGCTCACCGTGACGAACCAGAAGCAGACCAGAAACTACGCTGTCTTCAACGCCTTCAGCCTGGCTGGCGGCACCTGGACTCACACCTGGGGCCGCTGGACCGCCCGCATAGGCCAGAGAGGCTTCGCTAATCCCGGGCAGAAGATCGAGGGTGACGCCCTCACTCCCCAGGGCGGCTATCGCTTCCAGTTCATGTTCGGGGTGAAGGCCAACCCGGGGGTTCATTTCCGGTGGCGGCACGCTTACCGCTACGACTACTGGGACGATGACCCGGCCAGTCCGAGGTACAACCTCTGGACCGACGCCAGGCATCACAACGCGGGCGCCAATCCCGAGCCGATGCACAACGTCCCCGTCTACAACTATGCGGCGGTGATCGCCTACAACCTGGCCCGCACCCCGGGCGCAGGATCGGCGATCTTCTTGCACGTAGGTGATGGCCACGCCACGGCAGGATGTGTCTCACTCCCTCAGGCAGAGCTCCTCACGATCATCCGCTGGCTCAGCCCGGCCAGCGATCCCGTGATCACCATGGGCGTCGTGCAGTAGGCAACCGTAACCCCAGCACCCATAGACATCTGAGCCTGGAACCTTGACTGCGGGTTTCCAGCCGCAGAACCAGGGTAGCCAGGAGCGGCGCAAAGCGGCATAACGCTGGCGGCCGGCCTGTTCACGCGGGCCTGCCATCGGACTGGATATCTGGAGCTTCGCATGTTTGCTACTGAGCCGGCATGGCCCCCAGAAGCGGA
Organism: Actinomycetota bacterium; assembly: GCA_003541285.1. Lineage (GTDB taxonomy): Bacteria > Actinomycetota > Actinomycetes > Streptosporangiales > Streptosporangiaceae > UBA9676. The sequence goes on along the minus strand of DPMS01000777.1, from coordinate 985 downwards.
AGACGCAGCGCTCAGATCGCTTCCCGCGGCCGGCGGAGAGCCAGACTCACCGCAGGCCCCGCCGTGGGAGGAACCGGCCGGGCACGAGCAAGATCCGCTCCTGGCCTGGGGGGAACCGCAGGCCCCGCCGTGGGAGGAACCGCCGGTCCCGCTGTGGGATGAACCAGACCAGCTCTGGGCGGAACCCTACGGGGCCTTCCGGCCGGCCCGGCGTCGCCGCAGCGGACGGTATCGCCGGGCTTCCTGACGATCGCGCCGTGGCGGGCGCCGGGGTGTTGGAGGCGGCGCCTGACGCAGCCGCGGCAGCCGCCAACGGCGACGTGGACGCGATAGTAGACATCATGGAATTGAGTCCGTTCCGGATCGAGCGCTTCTACGCGCAGTACGAGCACACCACGCTTCATGCTCGGGCTCGGTCCACGACGAGCCGGACCGTGCCCGCACCGGCCAGCTGCGGGTTGCCTGGTGCCGGTTGACGATCCCGGCACCACCCACGCCGTACACCCGGCGGGTGATCAGCTCCGCTTGCGGGACGCGCGCCTGGTACACCGCCGTTATGGCGCGGGCAGCGTGCCGGATCGTGCCGCGTTCCTCAGCGACCTTTCCCACCGCCGCGCCGCCTTGATCGGTGAGGCTGACGACCGGCAGGTGGAAGGTCTCGCAGAGGTTCACCAGGCGGGTGATCGCCTGGGCCCCCCGGCCGACATGGTGACACCCTTGTACGGGTCGGTGGCCAGGACCCCGACCGGGTGACCAGCCAGCCGGGCGAGTGCGGTCACCGTGCAGCCGCCGTACTCCGCGTAGGCGAACACCGAACCGCGGTCGAAGATCGCCTCCAGGACCGGCCCGACCCGGTAGGGCGTGCGGGGGGGGGCGGGGAACCGCCGCCAGCAGGGTTTCCTCGCGCCGGCTGGCCGGGTCGTCGCAGCCGCCGGCCGGTGGGAAATCGTGCACGCTTCCCGGCCGGTAGGACAGGAAGCTGCGG
>DPMS01000855.1 GCA_003541285.1 Actinomycetota bacterium | reverse complement strand
CCACGGCCCGCAGGGAGCCGGCCCGCCCGGGATGAGCCGTGGCCAGAAAAGGCTGCTATCACAGCCCAACATGACCACGTCCGCCCGATCCAGGCTCGCCGCGTGGCCGGAAAAGGCTGCTATGAACCCAAAATGACCACGTCCAGGCGGGCCCCGCCCCCAGCGCCCGTGGGACATGGCCAGTCAGGCCTGACATCAGAACCTCTATCAGCCATGTCCCGCATCGGCATGTTCATGATCATGACCTGACTGTCGGCGGAACGATAGCTAAGCCAAGATCACGAAGCGCGCGCAGGCGCCGAGGTGCGCCAGCCGGCAGCCGCTGCTGGCGGGCCGTTATGGCGACGGGTAGGTGCTGATGGTGATCACGGTGCCCGTTCCGGCGCCTGGCGCGACGGAGATGGACGCACCCTGGCCTGCCTTCTTGACGGTCAGGCTGGCGCTGTACTGCGTGATGCTCTTGGACACCGTCGTCCAGCCGCCCTTGCCAACCGCGTTCACGTAGAACGCACTGACTTTCGGGACCGGATCCGGCGAGGACAGCACGACCGAGCCGGCTGCCTGGCTGACGGTGGTCGACGGCTGGTAGAAGGGGACCCCCGCCACCGACTGACCAGTGCCACCCGCCGCCCCGGTAGACGCCGCGCCTGTCGAGGCCCCCGCGGTGGACGCCGTTCCCGAGGATGCCGCGCCCGATGACGCACCTGGTCCAGCCGGCGACGTGGTTCCGCCGCAGGCTGCCGCGGCGAGGCCGCCGGCCAGTGCTGCCGCCGCCACGCCCAGCGCAGCGCTCCGCTTCATCATGTGATTCCCCCCCGAACGGAACGCCGGGTTCATACCCCGCGCGAGATCGCGGTAGCCCTATGCGCCGGCTGCGGCGTGTGGGGGGAGGCTTTCCTGTGTGGCGGGCTGGGCAAGATGGACGGCGGCCCGGCGGCGCTGATCAGGCGCCGGTGAAGCGTGGCTGCCGCTTCTCCGCGAAGGCGGCGACTCCTTCGGCGAAATCACCGGACTCGGCCATCTCCTGCTGGATCTGCGCCTCCAGCTCAAGCTGCTCGCGCATGCGGTGGTAGAGCCAGTTGTTGAGCTCACGTTTCGTTCCCGCATAGGATCTGGTGGGTCCCTCGGCGAGCCTGGTCACGAGCTTGCCGGCTCGCGACGCGAGTTCGTCATCCGGCCAGACCTGGTTGATCAGGCCCCATTCCAGGGCCTGGCGGGCTGCGAGCCGCTCGCCCAGCATCGCCAGCTCGGTCGCCCGGGCGATCCCCACCCGCTCGGGTACCAGCAGCGAGGACCCGCCGTCCGGGACGAGGCCGATGTTGACGAACGCGAGCACGATGTAGGCGGATTCGGCAGCCAGGATCAGGTCACAGGCGAGTGCCAGCGACAGGCCGATCCCTGCCGCGGCGCCGTTCACCGCCGCCACGACCGGCTTGGGCATCTCCCGGATCGTGAGGATGATCGGGTGGTAGCGCTCGGTCAGCACGCTGTACACGTCACGATGCCCGGCTTGGGTCCGCTGCGGCTCTTCCTTGAGATCCGCGCCGCTGGAGAATGCGCGCCCCGCGCCGGTGACCAGGACCGCCCGGACGTCAGCGTCCTCGGCGACCGCTCGCAGGGCGGCCAGCAGATCGAGCCCGAGTTGCTTGTTCCACGCGTTCATGCTCTCCGGGCGGTTGAGCTCAATCCTGGCCGCCGCCCCTTTGCGGTAGACGTTGACCGTGTCGTACTGGCGGCCCAGCTCGAAATCGCTCACAGCGGTGATCGTAACGCGGCGATCTGGTTACCGGCCCGGCGGAGCGGTAACGAACTGGCGGTCCGGCGGGTCAGCGCCGGCTGGTCCAGCGCGGGCCGGTTGCCGCCCAGTCGGCGTCCCAGGCAGCCATCCGCCGCTTGTCCAGTATCCGGTGGGCCAGGCTCCACATGGCCAGCAGCGCCAAGCCCAGCGCGACCGGGGCGAGCAGCGTCGCGAGGGCACGCTGGCCTGACAGGTCGGAGGCCTGCTCGGGTGACGAGGTCACGTTGCCTGCCCGGTCGACCCAGACCCACACCAGGCTGCCGGCCTTCTCGCCGGGCGGGGCGGTGACCAGGCCGGTACGGGTGATCCCGCCGGGCGCGGTCCACCTGGCCCGGACTTCGACCCCCATCACAGTGCCATACGCGTTCTGCGTCTGATTCGGGGCATTGGCCGTCAGGACTGCGGTCACCTGGTAGCGGCCCGCGCGCTGGGCATTCTCCAGCCGGTGGCCCGCATTCGCGGCCCATTGCCCGGCGGCAACCGCCAGCAGCGGAGCACCGATCAGGAAAGCGCCCAGGAGCAGCGCCAGGATGGCGGACTCGGCCCGGTCGGAGGCGCGGCGAAGCGGGTTGTGATCCGGCCGGAAGCCGCGCAGCCACCTGCCGCTGCGCGTCGAATCGAATTTCCCGTGTAGCCTCATAGCTTCTCCCCTCTTATACGGTCGCGCACCAGGGCCCCCGAATACAGGGACGGTCTTCCCGACCGGGCAGGACTTTCGGCTTGCCTCCGGCCGGGCCGCGAGTGCCGGTGCGGTGGGCACCCCGGCCTGCCGCCGGGGACCTTTGGCCCCCACCAGGCGGTCCCGTCGGCCCTGCCCGGTTCTCCGCGACCCGGCGAGGCTGGCACTCGGACACAGTGCGGCGGACCCGGATGGACCGGTTGCGCGATCGTCGCGGAGGTCGGCCATGACGGCCAAGCCCATCGTCACCGGCGTAGATGGATCGGAAGAGTCACTGCGGGCGGCGGCATGGGCCGCCCAGGAGGCGGAACTGCGGCACACGCCGCTGGTGATCGTGTCCGTGCTGCCGCCACTGCCCTGGCTGACGCCGCCGGAATCGGTCCCGGCCCTGACCACTGCCGCACGCGAGGGACTGGAACTGGCCCTGGCGATGGCTGCTGAGCGGGCAAAGGAGCAGGTGGCCGCCCTGAAAGTGGAGACCGAGCTGCTGTCGGGGCGGCCTGGCCAGGTGCTGGCAGAACGCGCAGCCGAGGCCTCCATGCTGGTGGTCAGCTCCAGCGGGGCGGACGGGTTCGCGGCCGCGACCCCGGGCTCGGTCAGCCGGTACGCGGCTGCCCACGCTCCGTGCCCCGTTGTGGTCGTCCGCGGGGAGGCGACCGCGACCCACCGGGAGGTGGTCGTCGGCGTGAGTGATCCGGACCTGCCGGACGCCGCCGCCGCGCTCGGGTTCGGTTTCGCCGAGGCGGCGCTGCGCGGGACCAGACTGGTCGCCGTCAGCGCCTGGTACTGGCCGGTTGCGGGCGGCCGGGTCGGTCACGCCCAGCTACCCGGCGACGCCCCCCGCCGCCTGACCGAGGCCCTGGCCAGCTACCGGGTTCGGTATCCCGGCCTGGAGGTGAGCGGGGACGTGGTGAGCGCGCATCCCGGCCGGGTGCTCGCCGGCGCTTCCACCCGGGCGGACCTGGTCGTGCTCGGCCGCCCCGAAGTCCCGGGGCAGACGACAGCCGGCCTGGGCTCGGTCACGCACGCTGTGCTCAACCACGCCCACGGCCCGGTCGCGATCATCCCGATCGGCTGACCCGGCTCCCGCCAGCAGCGCGCGAGCAGGCCCGGTTGCCGAGGCCGTTCGCGGGCCGCCAGGTGACCTCCGCCCCTGACCCCGGTTCATGCGCAACGCCTAGCGTGGCAGTGGGTCACAGATCCACTGGAGGCACTGATGCCACTCAAGACCCCAGCCCGCCCGTCCACTGCTGTCCGGCGCGGCGGCTACGTCGCCGGCATCATCATCGGCGCGGCGCTGCTGTTCGTGCTCGACGGCTGGCCGGGCTGGCAGGCACTGCCGTTCCTGACCAGCGACACCACCCAGGTGCTGTGGCTGGTCAACTTGTCGCTCGCGGCCGGCCTGGCCGCCAATGCCATATACCTGTTCTACGATCCGCCGTGGCTGAGATCACTCGGTGACCTGGTGACGACGGCCATCGGCCTGGCGGCGGCCGTGCGCGTCTGGCAGGTGTTCCCGTTCAGCCTCCAGGGCTCCGCGGCCAGCTGGTCCACCGCCCTGCGCGTGCTGCTGATCGTGGTCATCGTGGGATCGTGCATCGGCATTCTGGTCAACCTGGTCACGCTGGTGCGCCAGCTGACCGGCCACACCGGCCACACCGCCCACGGCTGACCAGCCTAAGCGGGGCTCACCAGGGGCCCGCCGGGCGCTGGTGACGATCACCGACCGCGGCCTGCGCCCACCACCTGAGCCTCGGTGCCCAGCGTGGCGGGCGGGAATCCGGCACCGAGCGCGGCGACAGCGGCATCGAGATAGACGGTGAGGTCAGCGTCCGCCCGGGCGCACCAGCGGTCGTAGGCAGCGCGGCAGGCCGCGAGGGTGGCACGGCCGACCGCGAGGGGATAGAGCGAATCAGCAGGCTGGCCGATCCGGGTCGCGGCGAAGTCGCTGATCGCCCGTTCCCACGCGTCGTAGCGGATAGCGGCACTGGACTGCAGGGCGGGCACGGAAATGATCAGGTTCATGCGCGCGCGCAGTTCGGGGACGTCCTCGGCCCGGTAGTGGTTGGCCGCCACTACCGCCTGGCGGATCGCCTCCATCATCGGCACGGTGCCCGGGACCGCTCCCAGCGCCGCGCGGATGGCCTCCACCTCGGCGTCGAACTCGCCCCACAAGACGCTGGCCTTGGAACTGAAGTAACGGAAGAACGTCCGCCGGCTGACCCCGGCCTCGGCCGCGATCTGCTCGATCGGCGTCTCATCGAAGCCTTGCTCGGTGAACAGCCGCAGCGCGATGAGTTCCAGCTTGCGGCGGCTGGTGCCAGGCGGCCGGCCGCGGCGGGCGGCCTGGTCCGCCGCGCGTGGACCGGTGAGAATCATCAGACCTCACCCGCCCCCGCGGGCCTTGATTGTGTCACAGAGTGACGTTAACATCCGCATATTCGTCACCCAGTGACAATATCTGGAGGGCCCTGCCTGTGGACGCTGCTCCCGATCCCCTCCCCCTGGTCCAGCAGTTCCAGTACGGCCTGGCGGCACCGATCTGCCTGACCTGGGAGCTGACCTACGCGTGCAACCTGGCGTGCGTCCACTGCCTGTCCAGTTCGGGGCGGCGCGACTCACGTGAACTGACGACTGAGCAGTGCCGCGCCCTCGTCGACGAGATGGAGCGCATGCAGGTCTTCTATGTGAACATCGGTGGCGGCGAGCCGACCATCCGGCCCGACTTCTGGGAACTGCTCGACTACGCCACTGCTCATCACGTCGGCGCCAAGTTCTCGACCAACGGTGTGAAGATCACTCCAGCCATCGCACGGCGGCTGGCCGGCAGCGACTACGTCGATGTGCAGATCTCTCTGGACGGCGCGACAGCCGAGGTCAACGACGCCGTCCGGGGCCGCGGCTCGTACGACATGGCGCTGCGGGCGATCCGCAACCTTGCCGCCGCCGGATTCGGGGGTTTCAAGATCTCGGTCGTGGTGACCCGCCAGAACGCGGGCCAGCTCGATGAGTTCAAGGCGATCGCTGACCGTTACGGCGCCCAGCTGCGGCTGGCCCGGCTGCGCCCGTCCGGCCGGGGTGCTGCCGTCTGGCGCGACCTGCACCCCAGCGCGCAGCAGCAGCGCCATCTCTATGACTGGCTGATGGCCCACGGCGAGCAGGTCCTCACCGGTGACTCGTTCTTCCATCTCGGCGCGTACGGCGATGCGCTGCCCGGCCTGGGCATGTGCGGGGCGGGGCGGGTGGTGTGCCTCATCGACCCGGTGGGTGACGTCTACGCCTGCCCGTTCACGATCCACGAGGAGTTCCTGGCCGGCAACGTCCGCACGCCTGGCGGTTTCGCGGGCATCTGGCGGGAGTCGGAGCTGTTCGCCGGCCTGCGCCG
>DPMS01000751.1 GCA_003541285.1 Actinomycetota bacterium | reverse complement strand
CGCAGTCCGGGCCGGACCCAGACCCCCTGCACCTGGCAGGCGAGCGGGGTGACCGAGCCGATCTCCGCCTTGAACACGACCTGGCCGTCCTCGATCCGGGCGAACGCCCGGCGCGCGACGATCAGCTCGCTCACACGCGCCCGGTACGCGGCACCACCGTCGGGCCCCACCGGGGACACGCCCACCTCCTCGGTGAACATGGCGACCGAGGCCGGGAGCAGGATGTCCAGCTCGCCGGGACGGACCCGGCGTACCAGCGGGTCGGGCGCCACCTGGGGCGGCCCGGACATCGCCATCACCGGCTGCACGCCCCTGATCTCACGAGCCCGGCCCCAGTACGGGCGCAGCAATTCCCACAGCCCCAGGGCCGCGGGCGCCAGCCCGACGATCGACGAGCAGCGGCGGCCGAGCAGCCGCGCACGGCCGGCGAACGCCGTGATGGCGGCGGGCGTGGCGGCGACCGGCACCATGTTCGCGCCCACGTAACATAGCGAGGTGATCCGCCCGCCGGACTGGTAGCCCCATATCTGCCCGCCCAGCCGTGCCGGGTCCAGCCCAGCCTCGTGAACCCGGGAGCTCACGAAGACGTTCACGACCGGGTCGCGATCACACAGTTCGATGACTTCGTCGCGATCGCGATTGTCGAGGAGGCGCAACGACGACGATCGCCACGCCTTGGTGCGCAGCACCCTCTCAGGGTATCGGCACCGGGAGGGTCAGGTCTTCCCGGCCGGTCCGGCCGGCCCGCTGGCGGGCGGGCAGGACTGCCTTCCGGCGGTCAGCCGCCCGGCGCGGGCGCGGGCCCTGGCGGGCAGACAGCGTCCACCAGGCCCGGCCGGCTGGGCAGCGCCCCGGTCGCGAGGTAGCGGTTCAGGTAGCCATCGACGCAGGTGTTGGGCGGCTGGGCCAGGGACTGGCCATGGTTCCCGCCGCCGGCCACGACCACCATCCGGGCGGTGGGCAGCCGCCTCTCCGCTGCCTGTGCCCCCGGGTAGGGGGTTGCCGCGTCCAGCGTGCCCTGGATCATGAGGATGCCGGGCAGCCCCGCACTCCCGATCGGCAGCGGCCTGGCGGGCCCGCGCACCGGCCAGAACGCGCAGGAGGCATTGAACCAGGCGTTGTCCCAGGCCTGGAACGGTGCGGTCCGGTAGACCCGCCTGGTGTCGGCATTCCACTTTGCCCAGTTCCGCGGCCAGTTGACGTCGGCGCATTCCACGGCGTTGTAGACCGCGAATTCGTTCTCGTTCTGCGTGCCGAACTCCTGGTACTGGGCGATCACGAGCCGGCCGGCGCCGGCCCGGGTGGGCATGCCGGGAGCGCCGGCGTGAACATAGGCCGCCAGCGCCGTCGCCAGCCCCGGCCACAACGTGCTGGTGTAGCCGCCCTGCAGGAAGGTGTCGTCGAACTCGTCCGGGCCGATCATCGGGCCCGCCGGGCCGGCGATCGGATGCGCCTTCAGCCGGGCCCGGACCCCGTACCATGCCTGCTGGACCCGGGCCCGGGTCGAGCCGAGACGGTAGATGTCATTGTGGCTGGCGACCCAGGTGAAGAACGCCAGCATCCGGCCCTCGAACGCGTAGTCCTGGCTGATGTTGTCGCCGTACCAGACACCGCGCGGATCGACGGTGCTGTCCAGCACCATCCGCCGGACCCGGTGCGGGAAGAGCGTCGCGTAGACCTGCCCGATGTAGGTGCCATAGGAGTAGGCGAAGTAGTTGATCTGCTGCTGCCCCAGGGCCGCCCGGATGGCATCGGCGTCCCTGGCCACGTTCTCGGTCGTCATGTAGGGCAGCAGCCAGCCGAACCGGCGCTGGCAGTCGGCCGCGTAGGTCTTCGCCCGGTTGATGAGCACCTGCTCGGCCCGTGCGTTCGCCGGGATGTAGTCGGGCCGCACCCCGGCGAAGAAGGACGGGTCACAGTGCAGTGCGGGAATGCTCGAGCCCACACCACGCGGGTCGAAGCCGATGATGTTGTACTCGGATGCCACCGTGTGGTCCAGGCCCTGTGCCACGATCGCGGCCAGCGCCAGGCCGCTGCCACCGGGGCCGCCCGGATTCACCAGCAGATCGCCCTGCTGCCTGGACGGGGGCGCGGTGGCGGGCACCTCCGACAGCGCGAGCGTGAGCTTGCGCCCGGCCGGGTGACTGTAGTCCAGCGGCACCTGCAGGCTGGCGCAGCGCATCGGGGCCCCCTGCACCGTGCACGCGTGCCAGTGCACCGCCGACGCCTGGGCAGGCCCGGAGGTCTGGCTGGTGGCCGGGGATCCGGCCGGCTCAGCTGTCCCTGCTGAGGTGCAGCCAGCGACGGCAACGGCACCCGCCAGCGCCAGGGCTGGCAGGGCAAGACGCGGCAGCGGGACGCGGGGCATCGGCATGCCAGCCATCCTGCCCGATCCGCGCGGATGCGGCTGCCAGGCACGCGTTACTGGGAACGTTGCCGCGCTTCCAGCGCCGCCCGGTACTCGGCGATGACGATGTCGTTCAGTTCCTGGACCGACGTGTTCTTGCTGAGCTTGTCCAGCGTGATCATGCCATGCTGGAGCAGGTTCACCCGGTCGCAGATCTCCAGCACCTGCCCGTAGTTGTGCGCGACGACGATGATGGAGACATCCCCCTTCTCCTTGAGGTCGCGGACCAGGTCCAGGATCAGCGCCGCCTCCTTGGCGCCCATGGCCGCCAGCGGCTCGTCGAGCAGGAGGATCTTCGCCTCGGAGTAGACCGCGCGGGCCACCGCGATCGCCTGCCGCTGCCCGCCGGACAGGCTCGCCACCGGGACGTCCACCGACTTGAGGTCGATGCCCATGTCGTCCAGGCGCTGCCGGGCCAGCTTGCGCATGGACCGGTTGCTCAGCAGCGGCCAGCGCACCTGCTCCCGGTTGAGGAAGATGTTGTGGTAGACGGTGATCTGGTTGATCAGCCCGAGGTCCTGGTAGACGACGTCAATGCCACACGACCGGGCGTGGTCGACCGACTTGAACGACACCTCCTGCCCTTCGAGCAGGATCGTGCCGGAATCCTGCGGGTGAAAGCCGCACAGGATCTTGAGCAGGGTGGACTTGCCGGCCCCGTTGTCACCGATCAGGCCCAGCACCTCGCCGCGCCGCAGGTGCAGGTTCACATCGACCAGCGCGGTCACCGGGCCGAACCGCTTGGCGACGTGCTGCACCTGCAGCACGTCGCCGCCCGCCGTGGTGGGAGCCGCCTGGCCGTCCGGCGCCGTGACGCTCATCGGGTCCTCCCCTCGATTCGCAGCCGCGCGAGTGAGACGTTCGCGACCATCGCGACCAGGATCGCGGCACCGAGGATGATGTTCAGCGGGTTGGCGCTGATCCCGATGAGGGTGAATCCGTCCTGCAGAGTCGCCAGCACGATCGCGCCCAGGAACGCGCCGAGGATGGTGCCGACCCCGCCCAGCATCGCGGTGCCGCCGATGACCGCGGCGGTCACGGCGTAGAACATCGGCGTGAAACCACCCGAACTCGGGTCGATGGTGTTGTTGTAGAAAGCCACCTGCATGCCGACCAGCGCGGCCATAGTGCCAGAGATCATGAAGTTGCCGTACTTGATCCTGGCCACATGGATGCCGGCCTCCCTCGACCCGAGCAGGTTGCCCCCCACCGCGACGGTGTGCAGGCCCCACCGGGTCCGGATGAGCACCACATGGAAGATCGCCACCAGCACGACCGCCCAGGCGAACTGGCTCCAGGCGAACACACCGGACTGGGTGCCGCCGATCCACTTGCCGATTCCCATCGCGCTGGCGGGGATCGGGGCCGGGAACGCGTGGGAGGTGGTGAGGACCAGCCCCCACAGGATGAACGCGGTGCCGAGGGTGGTGATGAACGACGGGACCCGCAGCGTCACGGTGAAAAAGCCGTTGACCCAGCCGACCACGACCCCCATGAACAAGGCGAGCAGGATCGCCGGGAAGGCCGGCACCCCCCAGAAGTCGATCAGGTAGTGCATGAGGAACGGCGAGAAAGCGAAGACGAAGCCCACCGACAGGTCGATCTCGCCGCTGATCAGCAGCATCACCTCGCCGATGCCGAGGATGATGTACTGGGCGGCGTAACCCGACAGCAGGTTGGACAGGTTGGTACTGGTCAGGAAGTCTGAGCTGGTCAGCCAGAAGAAGACCCACAGCGCGAGCGCGACCACGAACACCGTGGCCTCGCGCTGGCGGAGGAAAAGGCTCCCGCTCGCCCTGGCAGCCCGCCACACGGGATTCCCGGCTGGCCCGCCACTCGGGGGCGCACCCGCCACCCCTGCCGTGGGCTGGGCGATTCCACTCACCTATCGGTCACTTCCTTCCCTGCGTTGGGCAGGCGCGCCGACAGCCGGGCTGGCCTGTCGTAACAAAACCTGTCGTGACAGAACCAGTATCCGGCGCCGGCACGCCTGCCCCAAGCCCAGGTCCCCGCCCGGCACCTTGTCAGGTGCTGGAGGTGGCGATCGGGTTCTTGATCGGCCCGGACGGCCGCGGGATGTACTTCTGCTGCGCCGTCGAGCCCTCGTACCGGCTCGTCGTGCTCAGGTAGGGGCCGACGTTGTCCTTGGTGACGAAGGTCAGGCCGGTGTCGGTGTTCGGCGGGAACACCAGCCCACCGGACAGGTTGTACAGGTACAGGTAGAGCACCGGCAGGAAGCCCTGAAGGTAGGGCGACTGGTCGATGGTGAAGTTGACGGTGCCGGCCTTGATCGACTGCAGCGTCAGCGGGACCAGGTCGAACCCGCCGCACGGGAGGCCCGTCATGCCGTTGGCGGCCAGGGCCTGCGCGAGATAGCTGGTCGAGCCTGCGTCCACCGCGAACGCGCCCTTGACCTTGCCCTTGTTCGCGGCCAGGAAGGCCTTCTCCGCCGGGAGTTCCCCCGACGTCGCCGCCCCGGTCGCGATCTCGTGCAGGGTGTACTTCGGCGCCTTCAGCACCGACGCCGCCCCGTCATACCGCGGCTGGATGTTCCCGGTGCCGGGAGTGGCGATGAAGATGACGACGTCGCCGCCGCCCGGGATCAGCGACGCGATCCGGTTGCCCATCTGCACGCCCGAGTTGTACAGCGCCTGGCCGACGTAACAGAGCCGGTTGGTGCCGATGTCGGGAACGCCCCCCGGCTTGTAGAGCCCGTCCGCGTTGTAGGTGATGACAGGAATGCCCGCGTTCATGGCGTTGCCGACCGGGGTGGTGAACCCGGTGGAGTTGATGACCGTGGTCGCGATTCCCGCGGCCTTTGCCGAGATGGCGGTGTTCAGGTAGGTCACCATCTCCGGGACGCTCGAGGTGGATGCCGAGCCACCCCAGTTCGGCTTCGGCAGGCCGAGCAGGGCGGCGGCGTCCTGGAAGCCGTACTGCGTCGGCACGAAGAACGGGTTGGTGTACACGTGGTTGACGAACCAGAACTGCCACGCGGGCGTCTTGGGGAAGTTCCCCACGGTCGACTTGGCGGCAGCACCGGTACTGCTGCTCGTCGAGCACGCGGCGAGCAGGGCCGAAGCGGCCGCCGACGCGCTGACAAGTCCTGTTCCCGACAGCAGCCGCCGTCGGGACGGGCCATCTTTCATGTTGAGGGTCTCGATCGCCTCTTCGACCTTCGGGTCGACGTGTCTCATCTAACCTCCACACGAGTGATCTGCAGAACATGGGTGCAGTCTGTGCCGAATGGTCCCGGTCTGGTAGGGACCTTCGCCCCTGCCAATCGGCCCGGGCCGAGGCGGCAGGCATGCGGGGGGCGGCGCTGGGTGCTGAGCCATTGACCTTGATGTGCGGGAACGCGCCTGCGCATCGCGACCGCCAGCAGCACCGATCGGCAGGATTATTGTCACGACAGGCTGAAGCGACCGTGAGCCAGGCTGGCCCGCGATCGCGAGAAACCTCATACGGTCGGACACCAGCAGCGAACTCCCCCCGACTCGCTGCATGGCCTGCCCTCGATTCGACATCGAACTCCGCGGATTGGCACCGGGGCCAATCCGGGCCGCACCGCCATGGGCGTCCTGAGGCAGCGCTACCTGCCTCCAAGATGGGCAGCCGGCCGAAGGTTTGCCCAGGACGGCGCGCTCTTGTGACGCCTTAACGTAAGCCAAACAAGCTTGATCGTCAACGAACAGACCCCCCCAGATGCAAACATGTGATCTTCGGCTCCTAGGTGGTCAGCTCGGCTAGCCGGGTAGATTTGTGCCATTCTGAGAACATCCGCTGAGCAGACCCTGGACCGCGCTCCCGCTCACCGCGGGCGGGCACCGGCCTGCTGCCAGCGGGCAGGCGGCGCTGCGGCGCACGCGGCTGGACAAGGCACAGGGGGGCGAGGGCAGAAAGATGCTGGCCAGGCACCGACAGGCACTGATCCTGCAGGAGATACGGGGATCGGGCAGCGCCCGGGTGAGCGAACTGACCTCCCGCCTCGGCGTCTCGGACATGACCATCCGCCGTGACCTGGAGGTACTGGCTAGGGCCGGATTCATCGACAAGGTCCACGGCGGCGCTGTCCTGCCGGGTGCCCCGACCAGCCACGAGCCGGGCTTCGACACCAAGTCCACCCTGCAGCAGTCGGCCAAGGCGGCCATCGCCAGGGCAGCGGCCGAACTGGTGACACCGGGCAGCGCGATCGGCCTGTCGGCAGGAACCACCACGTTCGCACTGGCCGAGCGGCTCATCAGCATCCCGGGGGTCACCATCGTGACGAACTCGGTTCGCGTGGTGAGCCTGCTGCGGGCGGGGCATGCCGCAGACCACAGCGCCAGGGACGCCTCAGTTGTCCTGACCGGCGGGATCCGGACCCCCTCGGACGCGCTGGTCGGCTCGATCGCCGACCTGACCATCCGCTCCCTCCACCTGGACCGGCTCTTCCTGGGCTGTCACGGAGTCGATCCCGTTGCCGGGCTCACCACGCCCAATCTCGCCGAGGCGGAGACCAACCGGGCCTTCATGCTGGCGGCGCGCAAGGTGACGGTGGTGGCCGACCACACCAAGTGGGGGGTCGTCGGGCTCAGCTCCTTCGCCGAGCTCACCGACGTGGACACGCTCGTCAGCGACAGCGGGCTGGGAGCGGAGGCGCGGGCGCTGGTCGCCGAGCGCGTCGGCCAGCTCGTCATCGCCGATGTGCCTGCCTGGCAGGCCCGGCAGGACACCCGCCCAGGTCAATCGGGGCGCGAGTGGGAAGCGGGTGAGCAGGCGGCGCTCAGCGCGGAGCAGCTGCCGCCAGCGGCGCTCAGCTGACAGTGACCGCGGGCAGGTGACCGCTGGGTATCAGCCGGCCTGGCCGGCGGCGCTCAGGAAACGGTGACTGTGGGCGCGCCAGGCGTGGCCCCGCCGTCGCCGGCCGCCTCGGCCAGCTTCATCGCCTCTTCGATGAGGGTTTCGACGATCTGTGATTCCGGCACCGTCTTGATGACCTCACCCCGGACGAAGATCTGCCCTTTGCCGTTGCCGGACGCCACCCCCAGGTCGGCTTCGCGTGCCTCGCCCGGCCCGTTCACCACACACCCCATCACCGCGACCCGCAGCGGCACCTCCAGGCCCGCCAGGCCCGCGGTGACCTGATCCGCCAGGGTGTACACGTCGACCTGGGCACGGCCGCAGGAAGGGCAGGAAACGATCTCCAGACCGCGGTCCCGCAAGCCGAGCGACTCCAGGATGGCGATGCCGACCTTCACTTCCTCCACCGGAGGGGCTGACAGCGATACCCGGATGGTGTCCCCGATCCCCTCCGACAGCAGGGCGCCGAACGCAACCGCCGACTTGACGGTCCCCTGGAAAGCGGGTCCAGCCTCGGTCACGCCCAGGTGCAGCGGGTAGTCGCACGCCGCCGCAAGCTGGCGGTAGGCGTTGATCATCACCACCGGGTCGTGGTGCTTGACCGAGATCTTGATGTCGGTGAACCCGTGCTCCTCGAACAAGGAGCATTCCCACAGCGCCGACTCCACCAGCGCCTCAGCGGTGGCGCGCCCGTACTTGGCAAGCAGCCGCTTGTCCAGTGAGCCCGCGTTGACACCGATCCTGACCGGCACCCCCGCGCCGGCCGCCGCCCGGGCGATCTCTGCGACCTTGTCGTCGAATGCCTTGATGTTCCCCGGGTTCACCCGGACCGCGGCGCAGCCGGCGTCGATCGCAGCGAACACGTACTTCGGCTGGAAGTGGATGTCGGCGATGACCGGGATCTGTGACTTGCGGGCGATCTCCGGCAGCGCGTCAGCGTCGTCCTGGGAGGGCACGGCCACCCGGACGATCTGGCAGCCGGCCGCGGTCAGCGCGGCGATCTGCTGAAGCGTCGCGTTCACATCGGCGGTCAGTGTCGTGGTCATCGACTGCACCGACACCGGCGAGCCGCCCCCCACCGGCACCGCGTGCTTGCCCTTGCCCACCATGATCTGGCGTGACTTGCGGCGGGCTGCAAGCTGCTCGCGGGCAGGCTGCGGCATACCAAGGTCTGTCGTCATGATGCTCATTACCTCACTGGAGGACGTGAACCGGGTTGACGAGATCAGCCATGATCAGGAGCAGGCCGAGCCCCACCAGCAGGGCGAAGACCCCGACGCTCACAGGTATGAGCTTCCGGAAGTCCACCGGGCCGGGATCGGGCTTCCCGCGCAGCCTGGCCAGCCACGCGCGGCACCGCTCGTAGATCACGACGGCGAGATGCCCGCCGTCCAGCGGGAGCAGCGGGAGCAGGTTGAACGCGCCGACGAAGATGTTCAGGGAAGCGATGATGAGCAGGACCAGGCTCACCTTCGGCTGCCAGCCGATCTTGGAGGCGATCACCTGGCCGGTCACGTCGCCCGCACCGACCACACTGGTGACCTGACCGCCGGGGGTGCTGGCGCGGTTCTTGGCGAACAGATCCGGGATAGCCCTGGGCAGGCTCGCCACCACCTTGACCGAGCCGACCATGATCTGCCCGAACTGGCTGCCCGCATAGGAGACCGCGCCCAGCGGGCCGGACCGCTGGAAGGCGATGACCGGTGAGATGCCCAGGTAGGACCCCTGACGGCCGTGGATCACCGCCGGCGAGGGGTGGAGCGTGAGCTGCCGCCCACCGCGTTCCACGGTTACTGGGACGGGGGTGCCGGCCGGCTGGCGGCGGATGACCTTCCCCATCTGGTCCCAGTTGCGCACCGGCGTGCCCCCGACCGCGATGATCTTGTCCCCGGCCTTGATCCCGACCCGCTTGGCGGGAGAGGCGGGATCGGCTGCCGTGCAGCTTGCCGTCAGGGACGCTGGCACGCAGCTGTCGATGGCGCCAACGGTCGTCGCGGTGCTGGGGCTGGCCAGGCCTACCCCCACCGCCAGCACGAACAGGAGCAGGAATGCCAGCGCGAAGTGCATGAACGAGCCGGCCGCCAGCACGATGATCCGCTGCCAGCCGGGCTGGCGGCGAAACGACCGCGGTTCGTCGGCTGGGTCCACGTCCTCCATCTCGGTCATGCCAACGATCTTCACGTAGCCACCGGCGGGGATCACCTTGACGCCGTACTCGGTCTCACCCTTGTGGCGCGACCACAACGTCTGGCCGAACCCGACGAAGAACTGGGTGACCTTCATGCCGAACTTCTTGGCGGTGAGGAAGTGACCCGCCTCATGCAGCATGATCGAGAAGAGCAGGGCCACGACGAAGATGAGGACGCCGAGCAAGAAGCTCATCCGGCGGATTCTCCCCTCCTGCTGGCCGCGTCCACCCGGTGGGGGACGCGGCGGACCCTCGTGCCGGTCAGTTCCCGAGCCCGGTCACGCGCCCACCGGTCGGCGGCGAGAACATCCGCCAGTGCGACGGTACCCCCCCGGCGGCCGTCATGTTCCGAGACTACCTGGGCGACGATGTCGACGATCCCGGCGAAAGCAAGCCGGCCCGTCAGGAACGCCTCCACACAGACCTCGTTCGCGGCGTTGTAGGCGGCGGGAGTGGTCCCGGCGGCCTGCCCGGCCTCGCGGGCGATCCGGACGGCGGGAAAGGCCTCCTCATCGAGTGGCTCGAAGGTCCAGGTGTGCGAGCCGGTCCAGTCGATGGCCGGGGCCGCACCAGCCACCCGGTCTGGCCAGCCCAGCGCCAGGGCGATCGGGATCCGCATATCGGGCGGACTGGCCTGGGCGATGGTCGAGCCGTCGGTGAACTCCACCATCGAATGGACCACCGACTGCCGGTGGACGACCACCTCGATCGCCTCGAATCCGATCCCGAACAGCAGGTGGGCCTCGATCACCTCCAGGCCCTTGTTGACCAGCGTCGCCGAGTTCACCGTGATGACTGGCCCCATATTCCAGGTGGGGTGGGCGAGCGCCTGCTCCGGGGTCACCAGTTCAAGTTCGGCCCGGCTGCGGTGCAGGAACGGCCCGCCGCTGGCGGTCAGCACCAGCCGGGCCACCTCCCCGGCCTGCCCGCCGCGCAGGCACTGGGCGATCGCGGAGTGCTCGGAGTCCACCGGCACGATCTGGCCGGGCCGGGCCAGCCCGGCCACCAGCGGGCCGCCGGCGATCAGTGATTCCTTGTTCGCCAGCGCGAGCACCCGGCCCGCGCCCAGCGCGGCCAGGGTGGCACCCAGCCCGCTGAACCCGGTGACCGCGTTCAGGACCACATCGCAGGGCCAGGCCGCGACCTCGGCCACGCCGTCCGGCCCGGCCAGCAGTTTCGGGTGCGTGCGGGCCCCCTGGGCCCGCAGCGCCTCCCGGACCTCGGCCACCGCCGGCCCGCGCTCGACGGCCACCACCTCGGCCCCG
>DPMS01000749.1 GCA_003541285.1 Actinomycetota bacterium | reverse complement strand
CATGCCGCCGCCGGGCATGCCACCGCCAGGCGGGCAGGCAGGCGGCGGGTACGGGTGGGCGCCTCCTGCCGCCACGCCACCAGGTGGCGCGGGATGGCCGGGTGGCACGCAGCCGGGTCCCCCCGGCATGCCGCCACCGCCACCCGGGGCCCGTCCTTCCCGCCAGGGGAGGGTGCTCGGTATCGGAGCCGCCGTGCTGGTGGTGCTCACCCTCGTCATCGTCGGGGTGGACAAGAAGCTGGTGTCATCAGGCAAGAACCCGGGTCCGCCGCCCACCCCCACGCCCACGGCTACCACGCCCCGGCCGACTCCCTCGGCGAGCACGTTCCAGCCGACGTCCGGCGACCTGACCCTGGAGAGCCTGATACCAGCGGACGTCTCGGCGAACGGCAGCTGCACGCCGGTACACACTCCCGCCTTCGGCGCCACCGCGGAGATGCACTGCGCCGGCGCACCGAACATCCCGCCCGGGTACGTCCAGTACTACCTGTTCGGCAGCACCGGGTCGATGAACGCGGCCTATTCGACCTTCGTCGCGAATTTCGCCCGGACCTCGAAGAACACCGGCCGCTGCCATCAGGTCTCCGGAACGTCGGCTTTCCGCACGTTCTCGCCCTGCGAGACACAGTTCTCCATTGGCAGCACAGCGGAGGGACGGGTCGCGGAGTATTTCTACAAAGGCACCCCCGACATCAGCTGCGTGTTCAGCGTGGACAAGGTGCTCGTGGACATGCAGGGCAGCGACGGCACCGCCCTCATCCGCTGGTGGGACCATTCGCCGCACTGGATCAACAGCTGACCGGACCTGCCTCCAGCCTGCCCGGGAGAACGTCTCGCCGGCGAGCTCGTCATTGCGCGGGCCGGGCAGGCCTGACCTGCACCATGCCGCCCTCGACGATCCGGCTGTCGAAGGCGGGCTGGGGGGCGGTGGCCGGCCCGTGCACCACAGATCCATCCGTCAGGGCGAACGTGCTGCCGTGCCAGGGGCAGGTGACACACGGCCCGTCCGGGCTCTCGCTGAGGCTGCCCTGGTGCAGTGGCCCGCCGAGATGCGCGCACTGATCGGCGACTGCCATCACGTCCGAGCCCTGGCGTAGCACCGCGAGGGTCAGGTACCCGAGCTGGCGGCGGGCCAGGCGGCCATCGGGCAGTTCGTAGATGCGGCACAGGTCATGCCAGCCCAGCGGCGCCAGGTGCGCCACCGGTTCGGCGTGGCTGGCTCCGGCTCCGAGCCCGAACGCCATATGCCTGCCCAGGAAGCTGCCCGCGGTGATCGCCGCGAGGCCGCCGAGTGCCAGCACTCTGCCCCCGGTGGTCCTTCCCAGCACGCGGGCGAGCAGCGAGGCGGCGAACAGCACGGATGCGCCGGCGCCCGAAGCGGCATGGGCCAGGCCCACCCGCTGCTGCTCGCGATGCAGCGCCGACCAGTCGGCCAGCCCGGCCGCAGCGGTGGGCAGAGCGCCAGCCAGTCCCAGCGCGAGCAGGATCTGTGACGCACGCTCCGTCCCCGGCACGAAGTCCAGCACCGTCGCCGACGTCCAGAAACCCAGCGGCAGCGCGGTCAGGACCGGGTGGACCGGCTGGCCGAGCCAGACTCCGTGCAGCGCGTCCGCCTGTGCGCCCGCGGGCACCGCACGCCCGACCGCGCGTGCCAGCGGCCGGGCCATCCGGTCCAGGGCCTCAGCATGTTCCAGGCGCCGGGCCAGGCTGGCCGGGGCTGACAGCAGCCCCCGGCCGGAAAGGGGGAGGCGGGCCCGGGTGGCGCGCCGGGCGGAGAGCCTGTCGTGGGATCGGCTCATATACCCAGTCTTACCCGGGCCCGGGCCTGCCTACCGTGGCGGGGCACCGGGGGCGGGTGCCAGGATGCCCAATTTCACCGCGCGGGCGATCATGTCCCTGGCATAGCGGCCCAGCGACGGCGAACCGTCCTCGATCAGTGCCACCCTGGTGAGCACCTGGTCGGCGGGGACGGCGTGAGCCATCCAGGTGCCACCCCCGGTCACCATGTTGATGAGCATCGGCTGGAGCCTGTCCAGCGCCCGCGCGAATTTGGCCTCCGGCGTCCGCCGGTCTTCGAATTCCTGCCAGAGCGTGCGCAGCGCAGGTGCCTGGGATGGCGGCAGGAGCGCGAAGATCCGGTCCGCGGCCGCCCGTTCGGCCTCCGCCTGCCTGGCCTGCTCCGCCGCGGCCGCGTACACGAACAGGTCGCCCGCGTCGATCTCCACCAGGTCGTGCAGCACCAGCATCGCCATCACCTTGTGCAGATCAGTGCCGGGTGGGGCGTGTTCTGCCAGGACCAGGGCCATCAGGGCGAGGTGCCAGGAGTGCTCCGCCGAGTTCTCCCGGCGGGAGCGGTCGGTGAGGGTGCTCTGCCGGAGCACGGTCTTGAGCCGGTCGGCCTCGAGCAGGAAGCCGATCTGGCTCTCCAGGGATTCCATGGGCCCCATTCGATCAGCAGGCCGGCAGCCCGCCGCAGGCCAGGCTCCGGCCGGGTGATCGCTCCCCTGCCGGGCAGCCCGCCACCTGGCATGTCATCATGAGGTGGGGGACCCAAGATGAAACGGGGGATCCGGCTTCATCACACCCGCCCTGGCAGGACAGAAGTCCTGCCAGGGCGGGTTCAGGACGCACTCGCTGATTACGAATAGTTCGTTCATGCGTTAAGTTCGTTTAGTTGAAAAGTTCAATTGTGGCGCGCTAGCCTCGGGGCACCACTGAGGCCGGCCGGCTCCGCGAGGCGGGGCTGCGAGTGACATCGGCGGGGCTGGCGACCCTCGATGCGCCAACATCGCCGCCCACGCCGGCGCGCCCGAGGTGACCACCGAGACGAAGTCCCGGGCCGTCGAGTACTGGCGGAACGTGCACCCCGGCCTTGGAGCACGCCTTTCCAAGGAGCTGAACGGAGGCTGACCCGCCGGGCTCTGCCCCTTTCGTGATCACGGTGCGGGGGTCCGGGTGACCGGCCTTCCCCGTGCGCGGCGGCGGGCCGGTGGCCGGTGGCGCGCCGGTGGGGCTCGCCACGGCAGAGGGCGGGATACTGGATCCGTGAACCGGCTGTGCCGCGTGCGCCCGCTGGCCGTATGCCCAGGCGGTCGCGGTGGCTAGCAGCCGTGCCCGGTCCGCTGACGCGATCGTGGTCGGCTCCGGGCCGAACGGGCTCGCTGCGGCGGTGACGCTGGCCAGGGCAGGGCTGGCCGTCCATGTCATCGAGGGGGCGGGCACGCCCGGCGGTGGCTGCCGCACACAGGAGCTCACCCTGCCGGGGTTCCAGCACGACGTGTGCTCGGCGGTGCACCCGCTGGCCGCCGCCTCGCCCTTCTTCCGCCGGGTCGGCCTGCCCGCGCTGGGGGTGACGCTGCGCACGCCGAAGGTTGCTGTCGCCCACCCGCTGGACGGCGGGCGTGCCGCCGCCCTGGCCGGCTCGGTGGCGGAGACAGCCAGCGGGCTCGGGCCTGACGCGGGCCGCTACCAGCGGCTGTTCGGACCGCTGGTGCGCGAGGCCGGGCTCACCTTGCCGGACATCCTCGCGCCGCTGCGTTCGGTCCCCGGCCATCCGGTCGCCATGGCCCGCTTCGGCCTGAACGGACTGCTGCCCGCCACCGTGCTGGCCCGGCGGCTGCGCACCGATCAGGGCCAGGCGCTGCTCGCGGGCGTGGCCGCGCATTCCATGCTCCCGCTCACCGCGCCGGTCACTGGCGCCTTCGGGCTGCTGCTCATGATGACCGCCCATGCCGTCGGCTGGCCGGTCGTCGAAGGCGGGAGCGCGCGGCTCGCCGCCGCCCTGGTGACCGAGCTGACATCACTGGGCGGCACGCTGGAGACCGGCCGCTGGGTCAGGTCGCTGGACAGCCTGCCGCCGGCCCGGGCCATCCTGCTGGACGTCACGCCGCGGCAACTGACCAGCCTCGCAGGTGATCAGATCCCGCCCCGGCACCGTAAGGCGCTGGCGCGCTTCCGCTACGGGGCGGGCGTCTGCAAGGTCGACTGGGCGCTGAGCGGGCCGGTTCCCTGGCAGGCCGTGGCCTGCCGGGAGGCGGGCACCGTGCACCTGGGGGGCACGCTCGCGGAGGTCGCGCGCAGCGAAGCCGACGTTGCCGCGGGCCGGCATCCGGAGCGGCCGTACTGCATCGTGGCACAGCCCGGCGTGGTGGACCCGACCCGGGCCCCGGCCGGGCACCACACGCTGTGGGGATACTGCCACGTTCCGCCGGGTTCGGACCTGGACGTCTCCGGCCGGATCGAGGCGCAGATCGAGCGCTTCGCGCCCGGCTTCCGCGACCTGATCCTGGCCAGGTCGGTCAGGACCGCGGCCGGCCTGGAACGCTACAACCCGAACTACGTCGGCGGCGACATCAACGGCGGGGCGGCCACCTTGCTCCAGACGGTCTTCCGGCCCACGCCGCGCTGGAACCCCTACCGGGCTCCGCTGCCGAACGTCTACCTGTGCTCGGCGTCCACCCCGCCGGGCGGTGGTGTGCACGGCATGTGCGGTGAGGGCGCGGCCCGCACCGTCCTCGCCGACCTGGGCGTGGCCGTCCCGAGATAAGGCGGGCACTGCGATGTGTCGGCCGCTCATTTTCTGGTAGTTGGCACAGCATGGAAGGGGATCGGTGGCTGCTACTGGTGCCGTGTCCCGCGTGCGGCGTCCCGGCCGAGGTCACCGACCGGTTCTCGCTGCCGAGCACCGACGGGCCCGCCGGCCATCTGAGTCTGCGCTGCGCCACCGGCCACCAGTTCCGGATGCCGGCCGACCTGCTGCCCGCGCCATGCCAGCGGCAGCTGCAGGCGGAAGAGGCAGAGCTGGAAACCGTCGTCGTGGCGTGCCGCGACATTTCACGGGTTCGGCACCGACATACCGGCTGAACCCGGACATGATCATGGGCGGGGCACGTGAAATGCCGGTGCGGCGCCTCCCTGGCGGGCCGGGCAGTGACCCGGTCAGCCGCGCTGGGCGGCGATCATGCCC
>DPMS01000224.1 GCA_003541285.1 Actinomycetota bacterium | reverse complement strand
GGCCTGGTCGGGGGATGAGGAATTCTGGGCCTACGAGCAGGCCGGCCTGACCATGTACGGCCAGATGACGGCCGCGGGCTGGTTCTACATCGGAACCCAGGGAATCCTCGGATTCACCTATGAGACCTTCGCGGCCATCGCGAAGGAGCACTTCGGCGGCAGCATGGAAGGGCGCCGGGTGCTGACCGCCGGCCTGGGGGGCATGGGCGGGGCACAGGGCCGCGGGATCACCTACAACGGTGCCAGCGCCCTGATCGTGGAGGTCGACGAGCGCCGGGCCAAGCGCCGGGCGGCAGCCGGCTGGATCGATCACCTCACGCACGACTACGCCGGGGCGCTCGCGCTCCTGGACCGGACCGCCGGCCCGGTGTCGGTCGGGCTGGTGGGCAACATCGCCGAGATCGCGCCCCGGCTGGTCGCCGACGGTGTCCACTTCGACGTCGCCACCGACCAGACGGCCGCCCACGACCTGCTCCACGGCTATGTCCCCATCGGCTTCACCCCCGAGGAGGCCGCCGCGGCTGTCCCCGGCGACCGGGCACACGAGCAGGCGGTCCGCTCGTCACTCCAGGCCCACGTGGGCGCTCTGCTGGCGCTCCGCGAGCGCGGCACCGTGATCTTCGAATACGGCAACAACCTGCGAGCCCAGGCAGCCGCGGCCGGGGTGCAGGGGGCACCGGGCATCCCCGGCTTCGTGTTGGCCTACGTCCGCCCGATCCTGGCCAGCGGGGTCGGGCCGTACCGCTGGATCTGCCTCAGCGGGAACCCGGAGGACCTGCGTCACACCGAGGAAGCCGTGCTGGCGGCGGCGGGTACGCCCGGAATGGCCCGCTGGTTCGAGCGGGCACGGGCCGAACTGCCCGCCCAGGGCCTGCCCGCCCGCATCTGCTGGCTGGGCCTGGGGGAACGTCATGCGGCGGGCCTCGCCATCAACCAGCTCGTCCGGGAGGGCGTCATCGGCCCGGTGGCGCTCGGCCGGGACCACATGGACCCGGCCTCGGTGGCCTCGCCCTCCCGGGAGACCGAGGGAATGCTCGACGCCAGCGACGCGATCGCGGACTGGCCCGTGCTGTCGGCCATGCTCAACGCCGCCCAGGGAGCCAGCTGGGTAGCGGTCGGCAACGGCGGCGGCGTGGGTGTCGGGCGCAGCATCCATTCGGGAATGGTCGTGATCGCCGACGGGTCGGACCTGGCCGAGCGCAAGATCCGGCGCGTGTTCTGGACCGACCCGGCCCTCGGCGTCGCCCGTTATGCCGACGCCGGGTACCCCGATGCCCTCGACAAGGCCGGGCAGATGGGCCTTGACCTGCCCAGCCGCCCGCAGGCGGCTGGCAGCCCAGGAAAGGAGGACCGGTGACCGCGACACCCGGCCAGGCAGCTGTGGCGCCGGCCGACGCCCGCAGATACCGCCTGAGCATCGACACCGGTGGCACGTTCACCGACGGCTTCGTCACGGACGGGGACCGCTCGGCCCAGGTCAAGGTGGACACGACGCCGGACGATCCGACGGAGGGCTTCGCGGCCTGCGTCGCCGCGGCGGCCGGGGCGTTGGGCGAGACCGTGCCCGCGTTCCTGGCGCGGGCCAGCCTGGTCCACTTCAGCTCCACCATCGCCACGAACATCGTGGTGCAGCGGACCGGCGCCGACGTGGGCCTGCTGGTCACCGCCGGCCATGAGGAAACGCTCTACGGGAGCGGTGAGCAAGCGGGCCTGCTGGCCGGCTTCGTGCATCCGGGCGCGATCCGTGGTGTGCCGGAAGCCACCGGCCCGGACGGCGCCGTCCAGAACCCGGTTGACCCCGCGGGCCTGGAGGCCGCCGTGCGGGAACTACTCGAGCACGGCGTGCACCTGGTGGTCATCAGTTTTGCCCGGGCGCACCTGAACCCGGCCAACGAACTGGCGGCCAAGTCCCTGATCGAGACCTCCTATCCCCGCCACTACCTCGGCGCCATCCCGCTCGTGCTGTCCTCCCAGCTCTCCCTGGACCCAGATGACCATGCCCGGACCGCGCTGGCGGTAGCCAACGCCTACATTCATCCCGTCCTCGCCCGCAGCATGTACAAGGCTGAGGACCGGCTGCGGGCGCACAAGTTCCGCCGTCCGCTCCTGATCATCAACACCGACGGATCGAGCACCCGGGTGGCGAAGACCCGGGCCATCGACACCTACAACTCGGGGCCCAGCGCGGGTGTACTCGGCGCGGCGATCGTCGCCCGTGCCCTGGGCACCGCTCATGTGGTGACACTCGATGTCGGCGGCACCACCACCGACGTCGCGCATGTCAGCGCGGCCACCGCGCCCCGCTCGGTCAGCACCGGGTTCGGTGGCCTGTCGCTGCGGCACCCGGCCGTGGCGCTGTCGTCCTTCGGGCTGGGCGGAGGATCAGTCGTCACGGCCGGGCCTGGCGGCGGGCTGGCCGTCGGCCCACGCAGCGCGGGCGCGGTCCCTGGCCCCGCCTGCTTCGGGCTCGGTGGCAGTGAGCCGACCCCCACGGATGTGTGGCTCGAACTCGGCTACCTGGAGCCGGGCGAGTTCCTTTCCGGCCGCCGCACCCTCGACCCCGGCTCCGGCCGGGCCGCCCTCGCCGCGCTGGGCAGTGAGCTTGGCGCCAGCCCGGAGGAGGCCGCGCTCGCCGCGCTCGATGCGATCCACACCACGCTGGCCACGCACATGCGCGCGTGGGCGGCCGGGCAGCCCGGGCTGGCCGGTGCCAGCCCGGGCTCACAGTCGCTGTTCTCCTACGGCGGTGGCGGCGGGCTGCTCGCCGTGCCCGCCGCCGCGGCGCTCGGGATCGACGAGGTGGTGGTGTTCCCGCAGAGTTCGGTGTTCTCCGCGTTCGGCGGCAGCCTCCTGCCGATCGCGCACACCTATCACGCCGCCGTGACCGACGTCAGCGACGCCGGTGCCGTCGGCCAGGCACTCGCCGGGATGCTCGACCGGGCGGCGCGGGATATGCGGGCCGAAGGGGTGCCGGCCCAGGCCGCGCTGACCGCGGCGGTGACCCTCAGTGACTTCACCGGGCAGGAGACCACCACCGCCGGGTCGTTCCCGGACATGCTCAGCGACCCGGCGGCCGCCAGCGTGTCGCTGCCTGGCGGCGGCGGGCGCGGCCGGCTGAGCGTGCGCATCACCGCGGTCAGCGATCCTCCGCTGCGTCCGGCCGGGCCCGGTCCCGGTGCCCCGGTCACCGGGACGAGGAAGGTCCGCTTCGCGGACGGGGTGATGGAGGTGCCGCTGGCGTCCGGGCTCGGCTGCCCCGGAGAGCCGCCCGTGACCGGGCCGGCGTTCCTGGCCGCGCCTGACACGACCGTCTTCGTCCCGGCCGGCTGGACCGCGGAGTTCGGTGCACTCGGATACGGAATCGTGCGGAGGCAGGGCGGCGATGACTGAGTACCGCGTGACCGAGTATCTCGTCATCGACCTCGGCAGCGAGAGGTGGAAGTGCGAGCGGTGCGGCGCCGACCTGGGGCCGGCCCGCGCCAATTACAAGGAAGGCTGCCTGGTCGCCGAGCGCGATCCGACCGAGATTCACCCGCCGCGGGTCGAGGGGCCCTATACCTTCGCCCCGGACCCGCAGTGGTGCCGGCTGCTGGAGTTCTACTGCCCGGGCTGCCTGGCCCTGGTCGAGGTGGAGTACCTGCCACCCGGGCATCCCATCACCCACGACATCGAGATCGACATCGACGCTCTGAAGGCATCGGCGGACACGCGTGCCCGGGGAGGGCAGGCATGAGCGGAACCATCGACATCGACATCGGCGGCACGTTCACCGACTGCTTCGCCCAGCTTGGCAGCGAGACGGCGTGGTGCAAGACCCGCACCACCGGTTACGATCTCAGCCGCGGCATGCTCCAGGCGATCGAGGACGCCGCCGGCCGGCTCGGGGTCACCTCCGCCGAGCTGCTCGGCCGCACCGACATCATCCGGTACTCCACCACGCTCGCGCTCAACAGCCTCCTTGAGGCGAAGGGCCCCCGGCTTGGCTACATCACCACCGAGGGGTTCGAGGACAACCTGCTCATCGGCCGCGGCAGCCAGTGGTCGGACGGGCTGAGCATCAAGCAGCAGCGCAACATCGCCCGCGCGCTCAAGCCGTCGCCGCTCATCGGGCGCGAGCTCATGGTCGGTGTCAAGGCGCGGATGGATCATCGCGGGTGCGAGGTCCGTCCTCTCGACGAGGACGACTTCCTGCGCAAGCTGGACTACCTCGTGGACTCCGGTGTCCGCGGCTTCGTGGTCTGCCTGCTGTGGTCCCACGTCAATCCCGCCCACGAACTGCGCATCCGTGAGCTCATCGAGCTGGAGTACGGGGAGAGCTATCTCGGCCACACGCCCGTCTTCCTGTCGAGCGAGAACTCCCCTCGCAGGCTGGAGTACACGCGTGCGACCACCACCTTGCTCAACGCCTACCTCCACACGTCGATGTACAGCGAGCTGTCCGGGATCGGGCAGCGGCTGCGGGCGGGCGGCTACCGCGCGCCGCTGATCATGGTGCACAACACCGGTGGCATGGCCTCGGTGCTGCGCTCCACCGCCATCCAGACATTCTCCGGCGGGCCGGTGGCCGGGCTGATGGGAAGTGCTCACCTGGGCCGCGCCTGCGGGTTCGAGAACGTGGTCGTCACCGACATGGGTGGCACCAGCTTCGACATCGGCCTCATCGTCTCCGGCAGCACCCGCTTCTACCAGCTGGCCCCGACCGTCGACCGGTGGCTGGTCGACGCGACGATGCTCGACACCCACTCCATCGGGGCGGGCGGCGGCTCCATCGCGCGCATCAACAGCGATGTCGGCGGCCGGATCGAGGTAGGCCCGGAAAGCGCCGGGTCCATGCCCGGGCCGGCCTGCTACGGCCAGGGCGGGCGCGAGCCCACGGTGACCGACGCCGACGTCGTCCTGGGTTACGTCAACCCGGCCAGATTCAACGGCGGCCAGCTGGCCATCAACCCGGCGCGCGCCGAGCGCGCCCTGCGGGACCGGATCGCCGCGCCGCTGGGCGTGCCGGTCACCGACGCCGCGCTGCTCGTCAAGCGGATCGTGGACGCGCACATGGGCGCGGTCATCCACAAGGAAACAGTGCTCAAGGGATACGACCCCCGCGACTTCGTCATCTTCGCCGCGGGCGGGGCCGGCCCGCTGCACGCATGCGGGTACGCCGAAGCGGCGGGGATGACCCGCGTCGTGATCTTCCCGTTCTCCCCGGTGTTCTGCGCGTACGGCTCGTCAACCATGGATGTGCTGCACGTGTACGAGAGATCGGCGCATTTCACGCTGTTCGACGGCAACACCGGTGAGTGGCTCGCCGACACCAGCGGATTCAACGCGATCGTGGACTGGCTGGCCGCGCAGGCCGCACGCGACTTCGCGGGGGAGGGGTTCGACGCCAGCAAGGTGGAGTACTCACTGGAGCTGGACATGAAGTTCGGCGGCCAGCTCAACGTCAAGCGGGTGGCCGCGCCGTCGGTCCGCCTCACCGGCCCGGCGGACGTCGAGCAGCTGTACCGCGCCTTCGAAGTCGAGTACTCGGAGGCCTACAGCCCGCTGGGGCTGAACCCGGCCGCCGGGGTGGAGATCGACGCGCTGATCCTCAGGGCGCGGCTGCGCCAGCCCGCCCAGTCCCCGCCCGAGCCGGAACGGCAGGCTGGCGGGACGGCATCGCTGGGCTCGCGTCCCGCGGTGTGGGAACTCGGCGCGGGCCCCGTGGACACACCGGTCTTCGAGGCCGCCGCGCTGGCCGGCGGCACGAAGATCACAGGCCCGGCGCTGGTGGAGGCCGAGACGACGACCACCGCCGTGGCGCCCGGCTGGTCCCTCGTGGTGGACGACCGGTCCGCCTTCATCCTCACGCACGAGCAGGGGCAGCAACCATGAGCATTCTCGACAGCCTGCTCGCGACCGGCATGAAGCCGGAGCGCCCGTCCGGAGCCGAGCTGGAAGCGATGCGTTCGCTCCGGCTGGGCGACTACGAGATCCTCTCCGAGAAGCTCGTCCTGATCGCCCAGGAGGGCAAGGAGGTCATGACCCGGATGGGCATCTCGTCGATGCTGCACTCCGGGGACACCCTTGTCGCCGTATACACCGCGGCCGGGGACCTGGTCGCCCCCGTGTGCGGCACCTACCTGCACTCGGTCACCGGTCAGATCCCGATCAAGTTCATCCTGGCGCACTACGGTGACGACCCCTCGGTCGGAGTGCATGAGGGGGACATCTTCTACTGCAACGAGGCTCTGTACGGCGGGATCCACAACCCGGACCAGTTCGCCTTCATGCCGGTGTTCAACGACGGCGAGCTGGTCGCCTGGGCGGTGTGCGGCGCGCACCAGAGCGAGACCGGCGGGGCCGAGCCCGGCGGCGAGATCACCCAGGCGCGGACCAGGCACGACGAGGGCATGAAGCTGTCGCCGATGAAGATCGGCGACAGCTACACCCTGCGCAACGATGTGCTGCGGATGATGGAGAACTTCATCTCCCGGGCGCCACGGATGCAGGTGACCGACGTCAAGGCCCGGGTCGCCGCCTGCGACCGGGTCCGGGTCCGGGTGCAGGAACTCGCCCGCAAGCATGGCAACACGGTGCTGCGCGGGCTGTTCCGCCGGATGATCGAGCAGACCTCCGCGGGTGTGCGCCGCAGGATCGCGAGCTGGCCGGATGGAACCTACCGCCACGTCGTGTTCATGGACACCACCGGGCACGACGCCTACCTGCTGCGCGCGGCGGTGGCGATCACCGTCGCCGGCGACCGGCTGATCATCGACTTCGATGGCACCTCGCCCGAGCACGAGGGTTCGTACAACGCCTTCGCCCACATCATTGCCGCGCACTGTGCGGTGAACCTGTACCAGTTCCCCTTCCACGACTTCCCGATCTCCTCGGGGATGCTCGAGAACATCGACATCCGGGTGCCGAAGGGCTCGTTCTTCGACGCCGGCAGCGAGGCCGCGGTCAGCTGCTCGCCGCTCGTCGGCGCCCTGGTGTTCCCCCTGCTCGGGGTGGCCCTTTCCAAGATCATGTACTCGACCTCCCAGCAGGATCTCGTCTGCGGCTTCTGCACGTCCAGCGCGTCGGCGGTGATGGTGAGCGGGGTGAACCAGCACGGCTACCGCGTGACCGACTTCATGGGCTACCCGCTCAACGCCTACGGCCTGGCCGCGCGGCACGACATGGACGGGGTGGACGTCTTCGGCTTTCCCCACGGCCCCTGGGGCAAGGCACCGGATGTCGAGGACATCGAGCAGGAGTTCCCTCTGCTGCACCTGTTCGAGCACCAGCTCACCGACACCTGCGGCTTCGGCCGGCACCGGGGCGGCTGCGGCGCAGCGGTCTGCTACATGGTGTACGGAAGCCGATACCTCGCGTTCACCTCGAGCCAGAAGGAGTCCAAGTTCCCCTCGGCGAACGGGCTCTTCGGCGGCTACGCCGCCACCACGCTCCCGGGCATCCGGGTCATGGGCTCGGACCTGCTTGAGCGGATGCGGGCTGGTGACGCCGGCATTCCCACCGATGACTACAGCCTCGCGGCCGCCGACGTGGGGCCAGGCGAGCTGATCCTGGAGCATCAGACCCGGGGGGTCAGCATCCTCCGGGAGGGCGACATCCTGGCGGCCAGCACCAACGGCGGAGGTGGCTACGGCGACGTGCTGGAACGGGACCCCGACGAGGTGCTCGCTGATGTGGCCCGGTCCATCATCTCGGCGCAGGTGGCACGCGAGGTGTACCACGTCGTGTTCGACGAGCAGACGATGCTCCTCGACGGCGGGGGTACCAGGCAGGCACGCGAAGCCGCCCGGCAGGAGCGGCGGCGGCGAGCCCGCCCGTACGCCGAGTTCGCCGCCGACTGGAGTACCCGCCGCCCGCCCGAGGAGATCCTCACCTACTACGGCGAATGGCCGTCCGCGGCCCCCAACCGGGAAGTAGTGCGAATTTGAACGGACGCGACAGGACCAGGGCGGTCCTCGCGGGCACCGGGGAGGTGGTGTTCGCGCCGCTGGCCTGGTCGCGGCTGCCGCAGTTCGTGCACGCCTCGGTGCCCGGAGAGTTCTGGCTGGACACCGGCGTCACCCAGCGGCTGCTGACCGACGCCGGGGATGTCTGCGCCGCCGACGCCCTCGCCGTGCCGCTGCTGCCAGGCCTGCGCGCGGGGGCGGCCACTGCCCCGGCCGGCCCGGTCGGCAATTCGGACGAGGTCGCCGGGCTTCCGGAGGTGCTCGCCACCACCGCTCTGATCGGCCGGCTGGCCGCCGCGGGAACGACGGGGCAGATCGCGGAACTGCCCACCCTGGGCCAGCTGGCCGGGCTTCTCCCGGGAGCCACTGCCGAGGACACCGAGGACGCGCTCAGTGACCTCGCCCGGGCCTGCCTGGAGGCGGGCGCTGACGCGATCGCTGTGCGGGGCGCCGACCACTCGGACGTGGCCAGCACGGTTGACGCGGTCGCCGCCCTGGCCGACTACTACGGCGCTCCTGCCCTGGGAGTGGACGGTCAGCGGGGCTGGGCGGCACGCGAGAGCGTCCCGGTCGGGCTGCTCGGCCAGACGGGCGACTGGCCGGCACTGGCCCGTGGCCTCATCCTCACCGGCGGCGACATCACAAGCTGGTGGACCCCGGCGAAGACCCGCGCGGTGCTGCGCCAGCGCGGGGAGGCGGGTTAGGTGACGGCGGCCGGGCCCGGGCGGCCGGAGCGGGTCGTGGTTATCGGAGCCGGGACGATGGGCGCCCGGATCGCGGTGTTCTTCGCCCGGGCTGGCCGTACCGTGTGCCTGGCATCGCGGCGCCAGGAGACGCTGGACGCGGCCTCCGCGACCATCCATTCGGTGCTCGCGGAGGCGCCGGGGTGCGCCAGCGGGCCCGCTGCCCGGCAGCCCAGGCAGGACGGGGAGAGCCCCGGGGAGGTCTTGTCCCGGATCCGGCTCACCACCGATGCCGGTGCCGACCTGGGGGCGGCGGACCTGGTGGTGGAAACCATCCGCGAGGACCTTGGCGACAAGATCGCCCTGCTCAGCCAGGTCGGGTCCCGGGTACGCCCCGAAGCCCTGGTGACGACGAACACCTCGTCCCTGGACCTGGCCGCCCTGGCAGAAGCGGTACCGCACCCGGGGAGGTTTGCGGGCCTGCACTGGTTCAACCCGGCGGATCTGGTGGAACTCGTCGAGGTCGTGCCAGCCCCGGCCACTGCTCCTGGCATCGTGGAGACGCTGCGGGCCTGGCTGGCGGGGCTGGGCAAGGCGCCGGTGGTGGCCCGCCGCGCCGTGCCCGGCTTTGTCGCCAACCGGCTGCAGTATGCCCTGCTCCGTGAGGCATATGCGCTGGTCGCCGCCGGGGTCTGCACGCTGGGGGACGCCGATCTGGCAGTCGTGGCGGGGCTTGGCCCCCGGTGGGCCGCGATTGGGCCGTTCCAGAGCATGGACATCGCCGGGCTGGATGTGCACCTAGCGGTCACCCGTGCGCTGTTCGGCGACCTTGCGACGGGCGCGGCACCCCCGGACCTGCTGGCAGGCCTGGTGGACGCGGGGCACCTGGGCGTCAAATCCGGGCGCGGACTGCTCGGCGATTACCCACCGGACCGGCAGGAGTCAGTGACCCGGATACGCGACGCGATGCTCCGGACGATCCCCCTGGTCCGCGAGGAGGCCGCCAGCCAGCACCTCGCTGAGGGCGGCACGAGAGAAGGGCCGCAGCCATGACGTTAAGCCACTGACACCGGCGCGCCCGCAGCACCGGCGCGCCCGCCGCCCCGGGAAGATCACCGGGCCCGGTTTCCTGGCATGTGCTGACAAGTGTGAGCCCGCATGTTTGGCGGCACTTGCCAGCGACAATTAATCGCGGCGCTCTTACCGTGAGCCTTTTAAGCTAGCACGATTGGCAGCCCGGGCAGCTCATAGCACCGGCCTTAACGGAAGGCGTCCCTGCCGGCCATCCTGCAACGCCGCAGCCACATACAGCCCTCACCCTGATCGATAGTTCCCGGAACGCCGGCCAGCTACCTCCCCCGGAAGCGAGGTAGGGAACCGAGGGCGAATCCTCCCAACATAAGCAACTGGAAAAGTGGAGCAGCGATGAGTACGAAGGCACAGGATCCCGCTGCGGGAACCTACACCGATGAAGTGATGGTGGTCGAGCCACATGGCATCGAGCACATCGGAGACAACGAG
The DNA here is from genome assembly GCA_003541285.1 of Actinomycetota bacterium. Classification (GTDB taxonomy): domain Bacteria; phylum Actinomycetota; class Actinomycetes; order Streptosporangiales; family Streptosporangiaceae; genus UBA9676. The sequence goes on along the minus strand of DPMS01000224.1, from coordinate 1,649 downwards.
CGGCACGGCAGGCCCTACCTCCAGGGCACGATCTGGTTCGCCGCCCAGATCAACTTCGTCACGGTCCTGATCGGCTCGCTGGCAGTGGTATTCGGCCTCGGTTTCTGGGCCGCCGCCATCACCTGCGTCACGGCGAATATCCTCGGGGCGCTCATGAACTCCGCGGCCGTGGCGATGGGGCCGAAACTGGGGATGCCCCAGATGCCCATGAGCCGCGCGGCCTTCGGCTACATAGGCAACTATCTCCCCGCATTCCTCGCCTCCACCCTGTTCGTCGGGTATTTCGCCACGACCAACATCGTGGGTGCGGAGACCGTCCAGCAGATCTGGCACGGGGCCCCCTACACGCCGGTCGCCATCGTCCTCGGCGTTGTCGCCATTGTCCTGACCATCTACGGCTACAACCTCGTGCACTCCATCGAGCGGTACATGTCGATGGCGCTCGGGGTCATCTTCCTGGTCCTGACCGTCTTGGCCTTTGCCCACGGATTCGGGCCGAGTCATGCCACCACCGTGCATGGCAAGGCTTTCTGGGAGTCGGTGGCCCTGGAATTCATGATCATCTTCTCGTTCACCGCAAGCTGGGCGCCCTATGCCTCCGACTTCTCCCGGTACCTGCCTGCCAACACCCCGAGCCGCAAGCCATTCGGCTGGTCGTTCCTGGGGATGGTCCTCGGTACCTCCTGGATGAACATCGTGGGNNTCGCCTACGTGGGCATCATCCTGGGTGGCCTCATGGTGTGCGTCATCAACGCCTACAGCGGTGCCCTGTCTGGCATCACCTGGGATATCCCGCTGAAGCGAGTGCCCGCGGTGGTCCTCATCGGGGTGATCAGCGTGGTGCTGTCGGTGGCGTTCGGCGGCCCGAAGTTCCAGTCCTCGCTTGAGGACTTCCTGTTCCTCGTCGCATATTTCGTCACTCCCTGGCTCGCCATCGTCATCATTGACTTCTGGGGGCTGCACCGCGGCGGCGCCGGCTACCCGGACACCTCCGAGTTCTACAAGCGCAACGGTGCCTTCGGGACGATCCGCTGGGCGGGCCTGCTGTCGTTCCTCATCGGAGTGGCAGTCTCGGTGCCGTTCATGGCCACGGTCCTGTACACGGGGCCGATCGGGAAGGCCCTGGGCGGCGCGGACATCAGTTACGGCGTCAGCGCCGTCGTGGCCGGCGTCATCTACTACGTGTGGGGCAGGCAACTGACGCGCGCACGGCAGGCTGCCGCGGTCGGCAGTGCGGTCGCCAGCTCTGCAACGCAATGAACCAGACCTGGGCTGGCCGGCCGGGGACCGGCCGGCCAGCCCAGGGGTACCGGAGCTGGCCAGTGAACGGCGCCCCGGCTCAGCGCCGGCGCGTGGCATCCCCGGCTCAGCCCACCGGCGGGGCGGCGACCTGCACGTCGAGCACGGTAGGCAGGGCAGCCGCCAGCGCCGCCTGGACGGCGGCGCCTATCTCCGGCAGGCTGCCCACCCGGAAGGCGGCTGCGCCGAACCCGCGTGCGACCGACACCAGATCCACGCTGGGATCGGTGATGTGCATCCCCACACGGGGGGCGGCCCCGGCGGACGGCCCGCGCATCTCGGCCAGGAACCGCTGCAGGATCAGGTAGCCGCGGTTGTTCATGACCACCGCCACGACCGGGAGGTTCTCC
>DPMS01000220.1 GCA_003541285.1 Actinomycetota bacterium | reverse complement strand
TATTCGGGTAGCCTGAGAGTTAGGTCTCCTGATGAGTTCGAATCCGGTGATGAGCGATGACCAAGCCGATAGCGTGTCCGCCTGCGCCGGGTCCGCTGGAAGAGTACGCCGCCCGGTTTCGATGACTTGTTCACTCATGTGGCGCAGCNNGCTGGCGCCGCGGGAGCGTAATAAGACGCTGACGTGCCTGGCCAGCGCGGAGCCGGTGACCGGGTCCAGGCTGCCGGCGGTGCAGCGGCTGCAGTTCTTCTTGGCGGAGTCGGTGTGGGAGCCGGAGGCGGTGAACGCCCGCAGGCTGGAGCTGCTGCTGGCTGATCCGGCGGCCGCGCCGCACGGCGGCGGGGTGCTGGTGATCGATGACAGCGGGGACCGTAAGGACGGCACGAAGACCGCGCACGTGGGCCGGCAGTGGCTGGGCCGGTACGGCAAGACCGGCAACGGGGTGGTCACCGTCACCACGGTGTGGGCCGATGAGCGCCTGTATTACCCGGTGCATGCGGTGCCGTACACCCCGGCCAGGCATTTTGCCGGGGGGAAGAACGACCCGGGGTTCCGGGCCAAGCTGCAGATCGGGGCGGATCTCGCGGCCAGGGCCCGGGCGGCGGGGTTCGCGTTCCGGGCGGTGGCCGCGGACAGCGCGTACGGAGACCAGGACGGGTTCCGCAGCGAGCTCGCCGAAGCCGGGCTGCCGTTCGTCATGGCGCTCAAGCCTCGCCGCGGGATCTGGGCCTACGGTGCCGATGCGCACACCCCGGTCGATGCGGCCCGCGAGCTGCGCTGGGGCGGGCCCGGCGATCCGGGCGGCTGGCAGCCGGTAACCCGGACCTTCCGTGATGGGCACACTGAGACCTGGTACGCCGCCGGCGCGGCCCTGGGCTGGTGGGGGCCGGATGGCGCCCGGCGGCTGGTGGTGGCCACCGCCGGCCCGGCCGCCCTGCCGGACAAGGCCACCTGGTACCTGGTCACGAACCTGCCCCGGCCCGGCGGGCCGCGTGAGAAAGACAGCCCCTGGCCGGCCGCGAGCCTGGGGGAGATCGTGCGGATCTACGGGCTGCGGCACTGGGTGGAGCAGTCTTACAAGCAGGTCAAGGACGAGCTCGGGTGGGCCGACTTCCAGGTCCGCTCCGACATCGCCATCCGCCGCCACCAGGTGCTGGTCAACTGCGCGTTCTCCTTCTGCTGGGACACCTGGCTCACCTCTCAGCCCCCACCCCGGCCCGCGCTGGCAAGCCCTCAAGAGAGGGGGCACCGCCGCCCGGTCCCAGCAGCCCCCTGCATCTCAGGAAAGCATGCCAGCACCCAGCTGGCCACACGCACTGCGCGCCGTCCGCAGCTGGCTGACCCCCGCGATCACGCTCACGCGCTGGTGGCAGGCCTGGTCCAAAGCGCCCCCGCCCGCTGAGCTCCAGCACCTGCCCGGCACCGTCACCGCAGGCCACGGCCTGAACCTCTACCGCCCACCTTGATCCAACGGACTACCGGTAGCGGCCCGAGGGGCTGCCGTAGACGGGGGTTCCTACTGCGCGTCAGATAGCTCGCAGCCCTTCAGGTGCCGTGCCTCGCGGAGCGCGTACTGCTCATGGCATCCAGCTCTCCTCGTACCACGCCCACTCCGGGCACTCATCCGCCAGCGGCGGCAACGACAGGTGCAGTGGCCTCACCTTGTCGTACACCGTTCGCGCGAGGTCGTCTGCGGCGCCGGGCAGGCCCATCCGGACAAGCAGCATGTTTTCGTCGGTATCCTCGCGGCATTCGTACAGCCCGAGCATGACGGCGGCCCCGATGTCGGCGGCCGCCCGCCGGGCGCCGCGTTCCTTCCGCCAGGTGAGGTCATCGATGTACGGCTGGAGGACTTCCAGGACCCGTCCCCGCCCCGCGCCAACGGACACCGGACCGCGCAGACGCAGCCCGCAGCCTGCTCGTGATCTCGCCGGTGAGTTCCCGGTCGTCCACGACGAGCAGCGCGGAGGTGATCTCTTCCGCCTCGGCGGCGAGTTCAGGATGCCGGAGGAGCAACTCGGACAGCAGAACAGACCGCTCGTCATCAGACAGCCGCCGCTTCCAGGAACCCACGGCACCATCATGCCCCCGGCATCGCGTTCACGGAGCTGTGCCTGACCGGCCTGGCCCGGATGGGCCGGGGATCCAGGCGATCGCCACGCGGCGGAGGGGTCTTTTGGCATGCTCGCGTGGGTGAGTCCTCAGAGCCGTCGCCGTAAGTCTTCCAAGCCCGTCCGTCGCCAGGCTTCGTCCCGGGTCGCGTCTAGTGCGAGCCGCCTGCGGGAGCCTGAATTCCGCGACGGCCGGGATGTCATCGTGAAGAACCTGGCAGTGCTCGCCGACGTGGCCGCGGTCCCGTCCGCCTACGACGCGGAGGCCTTGGTCAGCGTCCTGGTCGGGTACCTGATCCAGGCAGGCATTCCCGAGCCGGGCCTCACGCGCATGATGCTCGACGTGATCGACGAGCTCCGCCGGCGCGACGCTGGCCATTCTTACCCTGCCCTGCGGGCGCTCTCGGTCATCGGTCCGCCCGGCGTGAGCGAGTACGCCGCCGTCGCGGCCGGTCGCCTGGCGGCCCGGGATGCGGCCCTGCCGTGGATCGCCAGCATCGGCGACGTCACCGCGGGCACGTGCCACCTGGCCGCTAACGCCGCTGGCGACACCACCCTCGTCTCCTGTGAGTTCACCTACGCCGACGGAAGCAAGCCGCACGCGGTGTGGGCTGTCCTGGACGCCGCCTGGCACGGCGTGCCCGCCTGTCTCATGCTGGCAGATGACCTGCCCGAGGCGCGCGCCCGCCTTGCCGACAAGGCTAAGATCGCCGGCGCCGAGGTCCGCGAGGTGCCTGCCGCCGAAGCCGCCGCGGTCGTGCTCGCTGCCATTGACGCTCTCATCCTGCATGGCCCGCCGCCCGAGCGCGACCGCAAGGATGACAGCTTCTCCATGGCCTGCTCCAGCCTCAGCGTGGCCCGCCACCGCGCCGAACTGCTGCTCGGCCCGGACGGTAAGCCTCCCGCGCGCGACCCGGTCGAAGACCACTGGCCCGCGGTGGCGCGCGACCAGCTGGCCGAAGAATTCCTCGCCTCACCGCAAGGCCGGAAATTCACCGACATGGTCAGCCGAACGGTTCCCAGGTTCTTGATCTCCCGCAGCCTTGACACGCTGGGGTGCGACCCGACGGCGGCCAGCCCGGCCGCGCTTGGCCGCATCCTGCTCTACTCGGTCCCCTCGAGCCTGGCCGCGCCAGACCGCTACGGGGACCTGATGCCGCCGGTCGCGCGGGCGTGGCTGGAGTGGCTCATGGACCGGCGCGCCCTGGACAAGCCCGCGCGCAGGCAGATCAGGCGCCAGCTAGACGCCACGCTCCAGCGGTTCCCGGCCGTCTGGAACGGCCCGCTCCAGTCCCCGATGCGCCGCTACGTCCAGGACCTGCCGGACGAGGTTATCTGCGACGGGACCAAGCTGGTCCCCGTCCTTGAGCGCCGCGAGTTCGCGGTCCCCGTTCCATCCGACCGTGCCAGCGGAACCGTGGCGGGCAGGCCCGGTCGGCGGGTGCGGGACGTGACCACGCTCGACCCCGCCGACCCGGTGGACCGCCAGCTCATCACGGTCAATGACCTGAGTGCCCGCATGATTTCCCAGCACAGCTTCGGCAACTACGTGACTGTCGTGGAGCAGCTATGGGCCGGGGACCCGGAAGAGTTGTGGTCAGCCGCCAAGCGAATGCTCGACGCCGGCCTGTCCCGCGAGGCGGTCCTGGACCGCCTCGCCCGGGCCATCACGCCCTGAGTCCCGGGAGTGATCGTCGCGCCTGTTCCGGGGCGTCCGCGAGCTCTGTTGCTCCGCTAGCCGCTCCTGATGGCGCTAGTAAGCCAGGCGGGAGAAACGTCCGCGGTAGGCTGTCGCCGAGATGAGTAAGCGCAAGCAGCGGAAGTGTCGCATCTGCAAGAAGCGGCCGTCGTGGCGGTACAAGAACTGCCCGCCCGGGATCTGCAAGCGCTGCTACCACAGCCACGTCTGGGTGGAGCGTCCTCGCCGCAACCGGGAGGTCGCCGTGCTCGAACTGGAACCGTTCGAACCGGAACCTTGGTGGGATCCCGACGGCCTTCCGTTTTGACCGACGGCGGTGACCGCGGCGGGCTTCCTGAAAGCGGGCCGGTTACCGTGGGACGTATGCCGCACCGTCCGCCCCTTGGCCTGTTCGACAATGAAGTACGGCTCTACAGCCTCGACGAGCTCACCGAGACCGTGCGTTTGCTGGAACGTAGCCAGCCGGGTCCCGGCACCAAAACGGTGTACAAGCGCCTGACCTGCGAATTCGCCTGCGGTACTGGCCGTGTGGCTGGCAGCATCGCAGGCTTGTGGCAATACGGATGCTCTACCTGATGTTCGTCCGCCTGGCTGGCTGGATGGCGCTACTGGCGCGTTCTTCGGCGTCGAAGGACGCCGAACTCCTCGTTCTCCGTCACGAGGTCGCCGTGCTGCGGCGGCAGAGCCCCCGGCCGAAGCTGGACTGGGCAGACCGCGCGGTGCTCGCCGCCCTGGCTCGCCTGCTCTCCGGGCAGGTGGGGAGGAGCCCGGCTGGTGACGCCGGACACGCTGCTGCGCTGGCACCGGCGGCTGGTCCGCTGGCGGTGGACCTATCCTCCCAGGACAGGACGGCCGCCAGTCGATGCCAAGCTCGCAGCGCTGATCGAGCAGATGGCGCGGGAGAACCCCGGCTGGGGCTACAAGCGGATCCAGGGCGAGCTGCTCGGCCTCGGGTACCTGGGTGCGTCCACAGTGCGGCGGAGCCTGAAGCGGCTGCGGATACCGCCCGCGCCGGACCGCTCCCGGTCCACGTGGCGGCAGTTCCTGCAGTCGCAGGCGGCGACCATGCTGGCCTGCGATTTCTTCCATGTGGACTGCACGGTCACCTTGCGCCGCGTGTATGTGTTCTTCGTGATGGAGGTAGGCACACGCCACGTCCACGTTCTGGGCGTGACCGCCCACCCGGACGGCGCGTGGACGGTGCAGCAGGCCCGGAACCTGATGATGGACTTGGGGGAGCGCGCCGCCGGGTTCCGGTTCCTGATCCGGGACCGGGCCGGTCAGTTCACCGAGGCGTTCGACGCAGTGCTGGCCGCTGCGGGGATAGAAGCGGTGAAGATCCCGCCGCGCAGTCCGAGAGCGAAACCTCGGGTTGCATAC
>DPMS01000232.1 GCA_003541285.1 Actinomycetota bacterium | reverse complement strand
CTGGCTGTGCCCGCCCTGGCTCGGCCCGCCCGTCAGCCGGGCCCGGCACCTGGGCGCGTGCTGGACCGCTGGGCCAGCGCCCCGCTGCTGCGTCTTTGTGGCTGATGGTCAGGTAGGCGACCAGGGCCACGATGATGACCGTCATCGCGAGGCTCACCGGTCCCCAGCCGAGTGCCAGGCCACCCCGGCTGGTGGGCACCGACATCCAGTCCGCGAAGGAGGCGCCGAGCGGGCGGGTCACGATGTAGGCGAACCAGAAGGCCACGACGGCATTGAGGCCGAGCCGCCAGTGAGCGATGGCAGGCACCGCGATCACCACGGCGAACATGACTCCCGAGGCGAAGAATCCCAGGCCCATGGTTGCCGCGGTCATGTCGCCCGCGGCGGTGCCGAGCGCGAACGTGGTCATCACCGTGGCCCAGTAGAAGGCTTCCCGGCGCCGGGTGCAGATGCTGTGGATCGACAGCGTCCGCTCCACCGCGTACCAGGTCGCGAAGACCGCGGCCAGTGCCACGGAGAAAAATGACGTCGATACCAGGTACGGGATGCCCAGCCCGACGTGAATAACGTCGGCGACCATCGTCCCGGACACCGCGACGCAGACGACAGCCAGCCAGTAGATCCAGGTCGCGTAGCGACGGCGGAAGAACTGCAGCGCCAGCGAGGCCACCAGGGCGATACCGCCCAGACCCACCGCGATCACCGGGCTGAGCCGGTGGACCAGGTAGTCCGAGGTTGCCTCGCCCATCCCCGTGGTGAGCACTTTGGTGAGCCAGAAGTAGACCGTCACCTCGGGCACCTTGCTGGCTGTATGCCGCAGGCTGGCCGCGGGCCCGGCGCGCCGCAGTTCGCCTGTCGTCACCGGGGAAGTATGACAAACCAATCCCAATGCCCCCATTGCGCCACGGCAAAGTCTGAGCCAACCGCCGGCGGCCCGCGGGCGCGGCCATCGGCGGCCCAGTGGGCGGCCCATCAGCTTGCCGGAGTCCTGGGCACCTATCGGCGCACCGGCGGCTCGGCCCAGGTCGGCATGCCTGCAGTTCGTGCAGCAACGGGTTCGGGACCTCGTCACTCTCGGCGAACATCCGCCGCAGGCGGGCGGCTTCGATCGCGCACCGCTGCTGGACGCCGGGGTCGTCGGGGTGGAGGCTGAACATCTCCGAGGAGACCGTCAAGGACTACATCAACCGGGCCCGGGTCAGATACGCCAGGATCGGCCGTCACGGTCCCACCAAGACCGCACTGCTCACCCGCGCCCTGGAAGACGGGCTGATCACTCTTGCCGAGGTACGGACGGCTACCCCCCGGCAGCCGGCGGCCAGCGCTGAACGGGCTGTGCCCGGTCAGCCTCCGACGGGATGCAGCATGAAGGCGCCGACTCCCTTGAAGATCTCCTCATTCACGATGAAGACAAATCCAAGGGCGAACAGCGCAGTAAGCGGCGCCGCGGAAAGGTACACAAGCCACTGCCGCCCGGCTTTCTGCTGCTGTCCGACCCAGCGCTTTACCGGCGGCAGCCTCAGCACGAGCAGCGGGATACTGCAGGCGACTGCCTGATACATGCGCTGGTGGAAGACAGGGTCGCCATCGCCCCCGTGTTCGATCCCGAATCCTTCCAGCAGCGCCAGGTGCAGTACGAGCAGCCCCCAGATGAGGTATGTCAGCCGGTGCAGTTGCTTCCAGTACTTACCGAGCCACCGCTGGGCCGGATTATTTGCTGTCGCCAGGAGCGGGATCAGCAGGACCACCATTGTGAGCCCGACCAGCAGGAAGCTGTGCCCAGCCAGCCGGCCGAACACGCCCCCGGCAAAGCTGGTCGTGATGGATGCGATGGTGGCGTCAGTCATTGCCGTGACGGCAAAGATGATGCCGTACCACCTGCGGAGCGGAGCGATCCACCGTTGCCTGGTTACGGTGATGACCGGGGTGACGAGCAAGGTCAGGAACAGGCATATCTCGCTCCCGGTCCCCAGCACGTCGGCTTCCGCGCCGTTCAGGGTGTCATTGTTCAGCGTTATGACACCCCGCGATATGAAGAGCAACGGGAGTAACACGGGAAGGCGGAGGAGGAGGAGCGCGACTGTCTGCTTCCTGATGGTCGCGGTGGGGAATACGAAGTCCTGCTCCATCCAGGTGTCAACCGCAGTCTTAGCCATGTGCAGCCTTCTCCTTCCGTAGCGCGCCGCTGCCTTTTCTGCGGCCCTTGCCCGGGGGACCGGACCCGGTGTGGCTACTGTGGCAAACCGTCTATGGCTTGTGCCGCTTCGGGTGGTGATGGGCTTTCGGGTGATGGGCTTTGGAGTGATGGGCTTTGGAGTGATGGGCTTTGGAGTGATGAGTCTTCAGATGGTGGTGTGTTCCCGGCGCGTTCGGCTGGCCCGGGCCCTGATCCTCCTGAAGGCCGTTGGACGCCGTCGCGCCTGTTCCGGCAGACCGGAACACGAAGAAGCTGAACCCGTGCAGCGCTATCTCCGTAGTCCCGGCGACAACAGAGAACAGGAACAAGGCCGCAACAGCGACCGAGGTCAGGCGCATGGCCTTGAACTGCCGGGTCCGGGCCGGTGGCGCCGTGGCCGGCCGCGTCCCGGGTTTGGTGGCTGGGCGGGTGGCTGGTTTGGCGGCCGGTTTGGTGGCTGGGCGGGCTGTCGGCTTGGTGGGCGGCCGCGCTGCCGGTTCGGTGGCCGGCCAGGCTGCGGGTCTGGCAGCAGACCGGGCCAATGGCGTGGTGGCTGGCTCAGCGGGGAGAGTCAGATTCTCGGTCACGTAGGCCGCCACCTGGCCGAGTTCAGCCGACATCGACGTCACGGCCGCCCGCAACTCGGCGGCTTCCCGTTCCGCTGCTTCGCGCAGCGTGGTTGCCTGGGCGGCTGCCTGCTGCTTTATCTCGGCGGCTTCCATTTCTGCTGCTTCGCGCAGCGCGGCTGCCTGCTGCCTTATCCGGGCAGCCTGGTCGTCGGCATCGGTGAGAATCCACTTCACCAACTGGACAGAGTCCGCCAGCCGCGGTTCCCCGGCCTCCCGCAGGGTGGGGGCGATTAACCCGGCCGCATCCGCTCTGCCGAATGGGCGAGTCTGCCCGGCGGTGGCGCCATAGCCTGGCCCCCACTCCTGGCCGGTGGTGGTGCCATAACCTGGCCCCCACTCCTGGCCCGCGGTGGGAGTTTCGGTGAGCACAACCTGGTGCCAGGTGTCGTCGACCGCGACCTCATCATGTGACGCCGCACCCGCAGTTCCGGCCATCCGGGCCGACCATCGTTGCACATTGCCATATGGATCGGCGCCCGGTGCCCCCGTGTGCCGCGGATAACCGGCCGGGATACCTATCTGAGGCGCAGGTGCCGATGGCGCCGCTGTCTGCCAGTGCTGCGTGTGATGCAGTACGGGCGGCGGTTTCCGCTGGGGTAGGACCGGAGGGGTGCCAGGGCCTGGCGGCTGGCCCGGGCGGGCGCCACCAGGCTGCGGCCATCCTGGGTCGTTGGTGACAGGCATCGGCCCGCTTGGGTGGTCGCCGTCGAGTACTGGCCAGGGCGGTCCGGCAGGACCAGTTCCGCTTTCCTTTGTTCCGGTACGGCCGGTCTTGGCCACAGCCGGGGAGCCCGGCGCGGCGGCC
>DPMS01000899.1 GCA_003541285.1 Actinomycetota bacterium | reverse complement strand
ACGCCGATCATGCCGAAGCGGTCGAGTTCGGCGGCACGCAGCGCGCCCATGCTGGCCGCGCCGACAACGGGTACCCGTGCCTCAAGAGCCCACAGCAGCTCCTTGTGCCAGGGCGCGGGGGTGGTGTCGTAGAGCCCGTCAATGAGCACGATTGCCGCTGGCCGCAGGCGAAGAACCGACAGCACGTCACCGCACCGGGCGGGCGGGAGGATGACGGCACCCGGCAGGGCGGCGCGGGCATGGGCTTCACCCAGGCTGGGGCCGGCGAACACAACCGGGGTGCCGGGCATGTGCGTCACCGCCGGTAGGCCCCGGGAAGGAGGAATCCCTCGGCCGCCACCCGGACGACCGCGAGCCCGGTGCCCGGCCGGGCCAGATCCACGGCGGCGACCCGCCGGACCCCGGTTCCCGCGAGCCGCTCCAGGACCTGCCCGGCTTCCCCGGCCGGGCTGGCCGCGGCCAGCTCGCGCACGCCCGCGCTGAAAGAGCAGCGCGCGGGAGGGGGAGCGGGCGCGCCCCGGCGCAGCACCTCGGTGAGGGCAGCGGAGTACAGGCCGGGGTACTTGTCGTCCCGGGACCCGGCGATGATGGTGGCCCGGGACTGGGCTGCTTCGGTGATGGCGCGCAGCACGGCGACCCTGGCCAGGCCGTGGGCCCCCACCCCGCAGCAGCTGAGCGGCCGGAACTCCCGGATCTGGTCCGCGATCACGCACCGGTAGGTCGGGATAGCGGTCGGGCCGGTGCAGTTGAATATCGCCACCTCGCAGCCGGCCGTCCGGATCTGCTCCAGCAGTGCCCCGGCGGCCGGCTGGGCGCCGGCCAGCTCGTCCTGATCGACCGCGGTAGCCACGCGATCGGCGGCGGGCCGCAGCCGCCAGCGGCGTTCGGCATCCCGCTCCACGAGTTCGTACAGGCCATGCAGGATCGCCTCGTCCCGGCGGTTGCCCGACGCCAGGCCGTTCGTCGAGCCCGCCAGGAAACGCGGCCCGGACAGGCAGGTGAGATCGATGTCGAGGCTCTGCCGCGGCACGAGTATCCCGGTCCCAGCCAGCAGGTCCGATCCGGCCAGCCAGGCCACTTCCCGGCCCGGGTCCCAGCGGTCCCGGTCGGGCCCGGCGTCCAGCCGGCCCGGGTCCAGCGCGCGGCCAGGTCCGAGTGCGGCGAACGAGGCCACCTCCCCGGCGGGCAGATGCTCCGCGTGCCAGGTCTCGATGCTCTCCATCACAGCGGACGCCTGCGCGGCGGCATCCGTGACCCCCTTCCCCTGACCGCCCGACAGCGACCGCCCGTTGGGGCGGATGGCCAGCCAGACCGGGATGCCGATGCGGTCGAGCCCGGTGACATCGGCCAGGCGGGTGATGCCGGTCATCCCGAACAGTGCCCGCGCCCGCTCCATGGTCTGCTCTGGGCGCACCCAGCGGCGGCTCGCCCCCAGATCGAACAGGCTGGCCGGGGCCAGCGGCTGCGCGGGCGGCCGGGCGCGGGCGGCATCGGGGCCCGGCCTGGCGGCACGGGCGACCGGCGTTCGCTGCTTCATCGGCCCTCAGCCGGGCACGGTGACGGCTGGCCCGGTTCTCATCCGCCACTGGTCGTCGAAGACGGCATGGGCGTCAAGCATGTCGATCGTCGCCCGGGCCTGGCCTGGGGGGACACCGTCATCGGCACAGCGGCCGATCACCTCGTCCACGCTGGGTCCCGCGCCCGGGGCCACCATCTCCCCGATGACGGCAAGGCCCGGGCGGGAGCGCAGCCGCAGCCGGTGGGACACGGTGTGCAGGTCGAACCCCTCGAACGCGGGTTCGTAGCGCAGCGGAGGACGCAGCCGCAGCCGGGCCTGCCCGGGAAGCGGGCGGAGGGCCTGGCCGGCGGCGAGCCGGCCCAGCAGGCCGCGGAACTCCGCCCCGTCAGCGAAGGAGCCCTCGCCCACGACCCGGTAGCCATCCGGCCATTCCTGGGACGCGTGACAAGGGGTGATCATGCGCACCGTGCGGGCGGCCATGTTCACCAGGAAGCCGCTGGCGCAGGCGATGGTCCTGGCCGCGCTGTCATCGTCGGCCTCGATCCGGCTCGCCCCGCGGTTAGCTTCGGCGTTCGCCGCGCGCCCGGCCCGGGACAGATGGGTGCTGGCGTCCGGCATCTGCATGACAAGTTCGGTGTCCAGCAGCTCTGCTGGGGTGAATGTGGTGAAAAGCCGCCGCAGGACCGGCAGGCTGAGGACCGAGATCCGCATCGTCCCGGCATGAGGGCCACGAGACCGGGCGACCAGTGCCCGCACCCGGTCCAGGTGCCGGAAGGGCTGGGCGGTGGTGGTCTGCGCGGCGTGCCCGACCCGCTCCTCCCACGCCGCCAGGAACCGCTCGTAATCGGGGTTGTCCAGCGGGTCGGTGGCCCAGTACAGAAAGCCGGACGCCAGAGCCGGACCACACATCTGATGGAGGGCGGCGACCACGTCCGTCCACAGCCGTGCCACCTCGGGCGTGTAGCGAACCGTCGAATCGAGGGCCGGGGCGGACACGCCACAGAACCAGCAGCCGACAGAGCACCCCTGCTGGAGTTCCACCGCCGCTGGCGCATGCGCGATCTGGCTGTTGACCAGCAGCCCGAACTCGATCTCGCAGCGCTCGACCTGGTACTGGCGCCAGGCACGGAACCGCGGATCGGCACCCTCGCCGACGCAGCGCCACCGGTTGGCGTTCAGGAAGAGGTGGCGCTGGTGCTCGCGGAAGGCGAGAACCGTGTCCGGAACGCCATCCAGGTCGGCGTCATCGCCGAGCAGATCGCGCAGCAGCAGGGCGCGCGCCTCGGCTCCGGTCAGTTCCAGGCCATAGCGGTCCGCGGTGCCGGCCGGATCCAGCTGGGCCGCAGCCCGGAAGTCAGGACAGGCCAGGTACCACTCGCCGAATCGCTTCATCTGCCCGAACGCCGGGCGCAACGCCTGGTCGGCCGCGGCGATGCCAGGTGGTGCCGGGATGGGATCGAGCGGGAAGGTCATGAGCTCATCTCCAGACAAGGACGGACGGGAACCGGGTGGGCGACACGGCGCGCAGGAATGTGTAGCCGAGCCCGGCGAGCCCGCGGTGAAAGCCGAGCAGGAGCGGTGCGGTCCCCGGCTGGGTACCGACCGCCCAGTCGTCACCGCCCGGCGGGATCAGTGCGGCCGCCGCCACCCGTGCGGCCGCCGTCTGGCCAGCGAGC
>DPMS01000490.1 GCA_003541285.1 Actinomycetota bacterium | reverse complement strand
GTTGCCTTCCTTGACCCAGCGGCGCACCCGCGCCGCTGACAGGAATCCGAACGAGAGCCGGGCCACCGACCCGTTGTACGGCACCGGGATTGCCCGCCCGGCAGGCACCACGTAGTCGGGCAGCGGCGTGTCGTCGTCGGCCGGGGAGATCACCGACACCTCGTGACCCAGCCCGATCAGCGCCTCCGCCAGATCCCTGACATGCTGCTGTACCCCACCGGGCACATCCCAGGTGTACGGGCAGACAATGCCGATTCTCACGGGTCGCCGCCCTCGGCAGGGTAACCGGCTGGCTCGGCCCCGGCAGCGGAACTGGCAGTCTCGGCCGCGTGGGCCGCCTCGGCAGTGTGNNGGCAGTGTGGGCCGCCTCGGCCGCTGCGAGCCGCTCTGGGTCGAGGTCGGCCACGAAGACCCGCTGCAGCATGTGCCAGTCCTGCGGGTGGGCCGCGATGCCGGCCTCGAAGACCCGGGCCATCTGCTGCGTCATGGCGGCCACTTTGTCGCGCCTGCTTTCCCCGTCGGGCACCGGGATCTCCTCGTGGATATGAGCAACCCAGTTATCACCCTCATACCACAGTGTGACCGGCATCAGCGCCGCGCCGGTCTGCACGGCCAGCGCGGCGGGCCCGCCCATCATCCGCGCCTTCTCGCCGAAGAACTCCACCTCGATCCCGCTGCCGGTCACATCGCGATCGGCGAGCAGGCAGACGAGGTTCCCCGCGCGCAACCGCTGCGCCAGGATGCCGAAGCGGCTGTTGCCGCCGGTCGCTGGGAGCACCTCGAACCCGAGACCTTCGCGGAAGGCCACGAAACGGTCGTATACCGCCTCGGGCTTGAGCCGCTCCATCACCGTGGTGAAGTTCCTGGCGCCCCGCGCGATGATCCACACGCCGGCCTCGTCCCAGTTGCCCATATGGGAAAGCGCGAAGATGACGCCCCGGCCGGCCGCCATGTGCGAGAAAGCGGTCTGCTCCCCCCCCACGGCTACGGTGTCGGCGAGAATCCGCTCCTGGCTGATCACCGGGAGCCGGAAGACCTCCATCCAGTAGCGCGCGTAGGAGCGCATGGCCTCCCTGGAGAGTGCCCGCAGTTCCTTGCCGGACGCCTGCGGGCCGATGACCCGGCGCAGGTTCCCTTCCAGCCGCTGCACCCCGGGGCCCTGCCGCCGCCAGGCGATGTCGCCCGCGAACCGGAAGGCCCACCGCGCCCAGGACCCGGGGATCCGGCACACCAGCGCCCAGCCCAGCGCGTACCCGGTGTTCACCAGCCAGCCTTTCACGGCGGTCAGCAAGCGCTTCATCTCGTCCCTCCGGCGGGCTCATCCCGCGCAGCCGGCGGTTCCTGGGAGGCCGGCGGCCCGACCTCACCGCGCACCGCGATCACCCGCTGGCCAAAGGTCACCAGGCTCAGAGCGGCCAGTATCCACAACCCCACCGCCAGCACGTACGGGACGCCAAGCCCGCTGAGGCCGGCCGCGACCAGGCCGATCAGCAGGCGCTCGGTCCGTTCCGCGATACCGACGTCACAGCGTGCCCCGAGGCCTTCCGCCCGTGCCTTCGCATACGACACCAGGCCACCAGCCACCAGGCAGAACAACGCTACTCCGGCCAGCACACCCTGCCCGGTGCGGGCCAGCCAGATCGCCAGCCCGGCGAACACGGCNNCAGCACGAAACCGGTGCACACCATCGTCCCGGCGAACAGGTGCCCGGTGGGGAACAGCCACAAGGCCCCGGCCACCACCCCGGCCGTGCCGGTGATGGTGATCGCGTTGGGGGTGACCGGCGTGCGCGCCAGCGCCTGCCCGACCGGCGTCAGCAGGCGGGTCAGTCCGGGCCGCAGGAAGTTCAGCATGGCCGTCCGATCCTAGAGCCTGCGGCACAGGCCGGACGATTCCGGCTCAGGGCTTGTGGTCCGGTGGCCGGGAGGTAAAGGCTGGTCATGACGCAGCCGAACGGAACCGGCAGGAGGCGACACCATGACAGACAGGAGAGGACCGAGCGCCGCGGGCGGTGCACCCGCGGCCGGCCAGCACACGGGTGTACGGAACGTGGTGCTGGTCGGCCATTCCGGGGCGGGCAAGACCACCCTGGTGGAGGCGCTGCTGGTGGCCACGGGCGGCATCCAGCGGCCGGGCCGGGTGGAGGATGGCACCACCGTCAGCGACTTCGACGAGGTCGAGATCAGGCAGCAGCGCTCGGTGAACCTCACCCTGGCCCCGCTCACTCACGCGGGGATCAAGGTCAATCTGCTCGACACCCCCGGGTACGCCGACTTCACCGGCGACCTGCGGGCGGGCCTGCGGGCCGCCGACGCGGCCCTGTTCGCGGTCCCGGCGACCGACGGCGTGGACGGCCTGACCCGGATGCTGTGGGAGGAGTGCGCCGCGGTCGGCATGCCCCGGGCGGTCATCATCACCAAGATCGACCACCAGCGGGCCGACTTCGAGCAGGCCGTGTCCGCCTGCCGCGAGGCGTTCGGTGACTCCGTCGCCCCCTTGTACCTCCCGGTGAGCGGAGCCAGCGGTGAGGTGAGCGGACTGATCGGGCTGCTGTCGGGACGGCTGTTCGACTACTCCGGCGGCACCCGCACCGAGAAGGACCCCGACGCCTCGCACGCCGACCGGGTCGAGGAAATGCGCGGCTCGCTGATCGAGGGGATCATCCAGGAGAGCGAGGACGAGACCCTCATGGACAGATATCTGTCCGGTGAGGAGATCGACCCCAAGGTGCTCATCGAGGACCTGGAGAAAGCGGTGGCCCAGGGCAGCTTCTTCCCGGTGCTGGCCGCCTCCAGCCCGCACGCCATCGGCCTGGCCGAGCTGCTTGAGGTGATGACCCAGGCGTTCCCGGCACCGGAGGAGCACTCGCTACCCACGGTGACCACGCTCGACGGCAAGACCGTGACCAGCATCTCCTGCGATCCGGACGGCCCGCTGCTGGCCGAGGTCGTCAAGACCACCTCCGACCCGTACGTGGGCCGGATCAGCCTTGTCCGGGTGTTCTCCGGCACGCTGCGGCCCGACGTGGTGGTCCACGTGTCCGGGCACGGCCTGGCCGAGCGCGGGCACGCCGACCATGACGCCGACGAGCGGGTCGGCGCGCTCACCTCGCCGCTCGGCAAGCAGCAGCGCCCGGTCGCGGCGTGCCAGGCCGGGGATATCTGTGCGGTCGCCAAGCTGACCAGCGCGGAAACCGGCGACACGCTGTCTACCAAGGAGAACCCGCTGCTGATGGAGCCCTGGAGCATGCCGGAGCCGCTGCTGCCGGTCGCGATCACGGCCAAGTCCAAGGCGGACGAGGACAAGATGTCGCAGGCGCTGGGCCGGCTGGTGGCCGAGGACCCGACGCTGCGGATGGAGATGAACGCCGAGACCCGCCAGCTGGTGCTGTGGTGCATGGGTGAGGCCCACGCCGATCTGCTGCTCGACCGGCTCAGTTCCCGGTACGGGGTGGCGGTGGAGACCGCCGAGCTGCGGGTGCCGCTGCGGGAGACGGTCGCGGGCAAGGCCCAGGGGCTGGGCCGCAACGTCAAGCAGACCGGCGGCCACGGCGAGTTCGGGATCTGCCACATCGAGGTGGAGCCGCTGCCGTCGGGATCCGGCCTGGAGTTCGTCGACAAGATCGTCGGTGGGGTCGTGCCGCGGCAGTTCATCCCCTCGGTGGAAAAGGGCGTGCGCGCGCAGATGGAGCAGGGGGTGGCGGCCGGGTACCCGATGGTGGACATCCGGGTCACCTTGTACGACGGCAAGGCGCATTCGGTGGACTCCTCCGACATGGCCTTCCAGAAGGCCGGCAAGGCCGCGCTCAAGGACGCCGCGGGCAAGGCCAAGGTGCTGCTGCTGGAGCCGGTCGACGAGCTGTCGGTGCTGGTTGACGACGACTATGTCGGGGCGGTCATGTCCGACCTGTCCTCGCGGCGCGGGCGGGTGCTCGGCACCGAGCCGGTGACCGGGGGCCGGACCCTGGTCAAGGCCGAGGTGCCCGAACTTGAGATCACCCGCTATGCCATCGACCTGCGGTCCATGTCGCACGGGACGGGCTCGTTCACCCGTTCCTATCTGCGTTATGAGCCGCTGCCCGCCCACCAGGCCGACAAGATCGTGGCCGCCTCGGGCTAGGAGGCCCCCGGCCAGGCGCCGGCGATCATGTCGCGGGTCTCGCCCAGCAACTGGGGCAGCACTTTCGTACCGCTCACCACCGGCAGGAAGTTGGTATCACCACCCCACCGCGGCACCACGTGCTGATGCAGGTGGGCGGTGATACCCGCGCCTGCCACGCCGCCCATGTTCATGCCGATGTTGAAGCCCTGCGCGCCCGAGGCGGCCCGCAGCGCCACCATCGCCAGCTTGGTGTGCTTGGCGAGTTCGGCGGTCTCGCCATCGTCGAGGTCGGTGTAGTCGCTGACGTGCCGGTACGGGCAGACCATCAGGTGGCCGGCGTTGTACGGGTACAGGTTCAAGACGGTGAACACCAGCGCGCCGCGGGCCACGATCAGCCCTTCGGCATCGGCCAGCTTGGGGATCCGGCAGAACGGGCAGTCTTCAGGGCCGGACCCGCTGACCCTGTTCTCCCCTTTGATGTAGGCCATCCGGTGCGGCATCCACAGCCGCTGGAACCCATCAGGCACACCCGCCCCGTCCTGTGGCACGGGTTCCTCTGGCACCGGGTTGGACATGGAATGCAGCATAGGGCTCAGCCGGGGCCTGGCCGCGCAGGCGCCCGGTCGGTCCGGGGCCGCCAGCCGGTGCCACCCGTCACGAACACGTGCATCGTCGCCTCCGGGCGCATGCGTTCGGGCGCTGCGATCACACCTGGATGCGCTGGCTCACCGCAGCGACGATCTCGGCCACCGCCTCGTCGACGGGCACGCCGTTGTTCTGCTCGCCACTTCGGTAGCGGAACGAGACAGCCCCGGCGGCCATGTCCTCGTCCCCGGCCAGCAGCATGTAGGGCACCTTCTGGCGCTGTGCGTTGCGGATCTTCTTCTGCATCCGGTCGGCGCTGTCATCGATCTCCACCCGGATGCCGTGCTCACGCAGCGTGGCGGCGACCTTGTCCAGGTAGGGGATGTGCGCGTCGGCGATGGGGATGCCCACCACCTGGACCGGCGCGAGCCACGGCGGGAAGGCGCCCGCGTAGTGCTCGACCAGGATGCCGAAGAAGCGCTCGATCGACCCGAACAGCGCCCGGTGAATCATGATCGGACGCTGGCGCGTGCCGTCAGCTGCCTGGTACTCCATCCCGAAGCGCTGCGGCTCGTTGTAGTCAAGCTGGATGGTGGACAGCTGCCAGGTGCGGCCGATGGCATCCCTGGCCTGTACCGAGATCTTCGGGCCGTAGAACGCCGCGCCGCCGGGGTCATCGACGAGTTCGAGCCCGGACTCCTCCGCGGCCTCCCGGAGCACCTGCGTCGAGTGCTCCCAGTCCTCGTCGGTGCCGACGAACTTCCCCGTGTCCTCGCCCCGGGTGGACAGTTCCAGGTAGAAGTCGGTAAGCCCGTAGTCGCGCAGCAGGTCCAGCACGAAGGCCAGCAGGCTCTTGAGCTCCTCGCCGGCCTGCTCACGGGTGCAGAAGATGTGCGAGTCATCCATGGTGAGCCCGCGCACCCGGGTCAGCCCGTGCACCACGCCAGACTTCTCGTACCGGTAGACAGTGCCGAACTCGAACAGCCGCAGCGGCAGCTCACGGTAGGACCTGCCCCGTGCTTTGAAGATCAGGATGTGGAAGGGGCAGTTCATCGGCTTCAGGTAGTACCGTGCGCCTTCCATCTCCATGGGCGGGAACATGTTCTCCGCGAACCAGCCCAGGTGCCCCGAGGTCTCGAACAGATCCGACTTGGTGATGTGCGGGGAGTTGACGAACTCGTAGCCGGCCTGCTCGTGGCGGCGGCGTGAGTAGTCCTCCATGAGCCGCCGGATCGTCCCGCCCTTGGGGTGGAAGACCGGCAGCCCGCTGCCGATCTCGGCCGGGAACGAGAACAGGTCCAGTTCCGCGCCGAGCCGGCGGTGGTCGCGGCGTTCGGCCTCGGCGAGCATGTGCAGGTAGCCGTCCTGGGCGTCGCGTGATTCCCAGGCGGTGCCGTAGATCCGCTGGAGCTGCGGGTTCTTCTCGCTCCCCCGCCAGTACGCGCCACCGGAGCGCATCAGCTTGAAGGCCGGGATATGCCGGGTGGTGGGCAGGTGGGGGCCCCGGCACAGGTCCTTCCAGCGCTGCTCGCCGGTGGCCGCATCCAGGTTGTCGTAGATGGTCAGCTCGGCACCGCCGACCTCCACGGACTCCTCCTCACCGGCGCCGCCCTTGAGGCCGACCAGTTCCAGCTTGTAGGGCTCGCCTGCGAGTTCGGCCCTGGCCTGCTCGTCGGAGACCGCCCGGCGGGAGAACCGCTGGCCCTGCTTGACGATGGCGCGCATCCGCTGCTCGACCGCCTTCAGATCATCGGGACCGAACGGGTGCGGCACATCGAAGTCGTAGTAGAAGCCGTTCTCCACCGGCGGGCCGATACCCAGCTTCGCCTGCGGGAACAGTTCCTGCACGGCCTGCGCCATGACATGGGCGGTGGAATGCCGCAAGATCGCCCGGCCGTCGTCGCTGGCGATCTCCACCGGCTCGACGNNTGCTCGCGGCCGGCGAGGGTGATGTGAAGCTGCTGGGCTGGCACGGCTGGCTCCTCGGTGATGATGGATGACGCAGTGATGGATGACAGGGCGGGGCAGCGCCCCGTGATCCGATGCTATCGATGACTGGGGGGGCACGCGCCTGGGTATCGCCCCTCCCGCGGCGTCCGGGAGCCCCGGCCGGCCGCCCGCTCAGAGCCAGTCTTTGCGGCGGAAGACCACGTAGAGCAGCACGGACAGGCTGAGCATGATCAGCGTGGAGGCCCAGAACCCGGTCAGGTGCCCGAAGCCCGGATAGGGCACGTTCTGCCCGTAGAAGCCGGTCACCGCGGTGGGCACGGCGATGATCGCGGCCCAGCTGGTGACCTGCTTCATGATCACGTTGAGCCGGTTGCCACGGACGGTCAGATGCGTCTCCAGGATCGTGGTAACCAGGTCCCGCAGGGATTCGGTCCACTCGGTCGCGCGCAGCACATGGTCATAGACGTCCTGGAAGTAGGGCATCAGTTCCGGGCCGACCACGTTCAGGTCACGGCGCATCAGGGTGTTGACCACCTCGCGCATCGGCAGTACCACCCGCCGCAGCAGGACCAGCGATTTGCGCAGCTCGAACGTGCGCCGCTGCATGTCGGAGTCCCTGGGGTTGTCCTCGAAAAGCTGGTCTTCCAGCGCCTCTATCTGGCTGTCCAGCGACTGCACCGCTTCGAAGTGGGTGTCGACCACATAGTCGAGCAGGCCGTAGAACAGCAGTCCGGTGCTGACGGCCGCGACATCGGAGCTGTCCCAGCGGCGGACCACCTCGTCGATGTCGAACCCGGGGCTCTTGCGGACGGTGACCAGGGCCTGGGAGGTAAGGAACGCGGCCACCTCGTGGGTGTCGAGTTCGCCGGTGGCGGTGTTGAGCACCACCGAGTACGCCGTCACGAACAGATGCGACTTGTACCGGTCCAGCTTGGGGCGCTGGCTCTCGTGCACCGCGTCTTCCACGGCGAGTTCGTGCAGCCCGAGTTCCTCGCCGATCGAGGCCAGGTCGGCCATGGTCGGCTCGCACAGGTCGAACCAGACGATGGCCGAGGAGTCCGCCAGGTAGTCCGACACGTCTGCGACCGGGAAGTCCTCGGCTTCCAGGACACCCTTGCGGTAAACACGCGTTCGCGGCATGCACGCCACGATAGGGCCCGCTGGCGTGGCCGGGGTATCGCCGCCCGTGTCCTTGAGCACGCGGGCGCGGCATGCGATCGCGGAGTGCCCCCCACATCGGTAAGGCAGGCGAGGTGCTCGGCAATATCCTCGCCGGGCTGCCCGCCGGCCAGCGCCGCGCCGGACTGCTGGCCCAGTTGGGGACCGCCGCCGACGCCCGCGCCGAGCGCTACTGGCAGCTGCTGGGCAGCATCAACGGCTGGCCGCCATTCCCCGCCCATGTGCCGGCCTTCGAGTGGATGATCGAGGCACTGCGCGCCCACAGCTGAGGGGCCGGGCTAGTGACCCTTCTGGACGCGCGCACTGCGCCCGGGCCTGATCAGCGATTCGTATTCCCCGGCGAGCCAGCGCACCCGGTAGGGAGGTGACCCGTCCGGGCCGGCCACGGCGAGGATCTCGCCGATGCGGGGAAGCCCGGCTGCCCCCTCGCTCTCCACGATAAGGGTGTCACCGACTTCCGCCCGCAGCGCCGTGCCCGGCTTGGCGGGCGAAGTGGGCTGAGTGTGCCCCCTAGGCCGGGCGTGCCCGGCGGGCTGGGCGTGCCCGGCGGGCTCCGTGAGCCGGGCAGACAGGTCGCCGCGCGGGACTCCAGTATCTATGGCCTGCCTCATGATGAGCACCCCCTGGCGATTGGCAGAGCCACTTACGCAGTTCTTCTGGCTGTTTGTCCCAGGCTGCCCGGCCATGGCCGCATACGTCAGGGGGTCCTATGTCCCGTGACAGTAGGCTTTGGACCGGTTCGCCGTCACCGGGGGGCCTCGCTGGTGTGATCCTGGTTGCGGCAAAAGCAGGTCCTTCGTCCCGGGCAGCCGGAGCATTGGGCACTGCTCTCCCCAGCGCGGTGGCGGGATGCTGATGCCATGTCCGCAGAACTGCATCCCAGCAACACCGGGCAAGGCATGTCACTGGCGGAGCCGTTGCGCCAGCCGGGCCGTTCCCGGTCCAGCACCCACCCGGCAAGCTGCTGCGCCGCCCGCAAGGCGGACCGCGCCTGCTGCTGCTCGGCCAGGCCTGCAGTTGTCGCATCGATGCCGCCGGCCCCTGGCCGGCCGCACCAGACTGACCTGCTGCTGTGCGGGCACCATTACCGGGTGTCGCGCGAGGCGCTGATCGCCGCCGGCGCGGCGGTGGTGGACATGGCCGGCAATCCGCTCGGGCCGGAAACCTGGCCCGGGGGACGGGACTACAGCTGACCCTGCCCAGTCCCGTGCGGCCCCGGCCAGCAGTCAGGTCCGGTCGGCATTCTGGTCGACAACGCGACTGGCTGGCTGGCCGGCACCTTCACGCCCGCGGGCACCGCCGGCCCGGGCGAGTGCTCCCGCCGGTGACTGCCACAACGTGGGGCCAGCGGTTCAAGGTGGGCGCGATGGCCGCGGCCTTGATGATCGGTGAGTTCACGCGACGTCATGTCGCCCGTGGGGCGGACTTGGGCCGCATCATCGGGCTGACCTCGGGCGGTGATCTCGGCTTCCCTGAGGAGGTGCCGATGCCGGGGTCAACGACCGTGCCCGCGCACTGGGTCCGCGGGGGGATCGCACTCAGGCAGAAAGCCGTGGTGCCGGCAACGTCGCAAGAGCAGACCGGGCCAGCGTGCCAGACCTGGATGAGGCTGGCCCAGCGAACCAGCCGATGGGCCACAGGACGGTCTGCCAGTCCGAAGTGGACCAGGTTCTTGTCTCTGGAGAGGGCAGCGAGGATGACATCAACGAGGCGGACAGCAGGTAGGGATTTTGCGGTGGATGGCGTTACCGATGTCTGCATTTGGCGGAAGTGGCATGGGTGCTCTCCGGTGCACGGGCCGCCCGTTCCGGGGTATCCGGGTGCTTTCGTTTTGTTCGTTCGAAGGTAGGCTAGCGGCATGACCGCGATGACGGAGCGAACGCTGCTGCCTCCTGAGCATCCGGAAGGGCTCAGCGGTGTGCTCGCGCTGCTCGCCTCACAGCCAGCCGGGCATGCGACACTGACCGGCCCGGATGGCACGCGGATTGACCTGCCCAGCGAAGTGTTCGAGGTGCTCCGCGAAGTCGTGGCCGCCTTGTCACAAGGACTGGCGATCACTGTCGCACCGCACCAGACCGTGCTGTCCACCAGCGAGGCAGCACAACTGCTGGGCATGTCGCGGCCGACATTGGTAAGGCTGCTGGAGTCCGGGGAGATCCCTTTCGACAGACCCGGGCGGCATCGCCGGGTCCGGCTCGCGGACTTGCTGGCCTACCAGCAGCGTTCCCGCCGTCAGCGTGCGGCGGTGCTGGACCAGATGGTGGCCGATTCCGAAGCTGCCGGGCTGTATGACGTGCCGGAGGGAGCCTCCTTCGAGCGCCTGCCCGCCGATAACGACCAGCCGGCCGGGTAGCCGCAGGTGTTCCCCGTCTTCCTGGACACGTGCGTGCTGCTCAAGCCCTATCTGTGCGACACGCTTCTGAGCATCGCTGAGGCCGGTGTCTACCGCCCGCTATGGTCGCCCATGGTCATGGCCGAACTGGAACGCAACTTAACCCGGCGCGGCCTGGACGGAAAGCAGGTCGCTCACCGGGTCGAGCAAATGAACGAAGCCTTCCCGGACGCGCAGGTGACCGGCTACGAAGCGCTCATCACTGACATGACCAACCATCCCAAGGATCGCCACGTCCTGGCTGCTGCCGTGCGCGGCGGTGCCGAGGCGCTGGTCACAGAGAATGTCCATGATTTCCCGTCAGCTGCGGTCACGCCTTACAACCTTGAGATCGTCAGCCAGGACACGTTCCTGCTCGACACGCTCGACCTGCGCCCCACCGACGTGATCAGCGCCCTGCGCCGCCAGGTCTCCCGCTACCACCGTGAGCCACGGACGGTCGAAGCCCTGCTCGTCATCCTCAGCGGTCAGGCGTCCGGCTGCCCAGGTTTCGCACACGCCTGCCAGCAGATGCTGTGACCGGAGGGCAGTTGCCACGGGTCAGGTCAGGCGCGGTCCAGGAACTCCGGCACAGCGCCGGGCTCACGCCGGGTCGCGGCGATCCGCCCGGCCAGCTCACGCATCTGGGCCATCAGTGCGTCTGGCTCCTGGGCGAGATCGACGGCATGGCAGAAGATCTCGATGCCTGAGCGGCGCACCACGTGGCGCGCGGGTTCCTCGTTGCCTTTCGCGTACACGAGGTGACCGCTGCGCAGGCCGAGCACCGTGCAGTAGGCGAGCACTGGTACAGATCGGCGTTCGGGTACCCGGCTGGCTTCTTGGCCTTGTACTCGGCGTCGATAACGGCGACGGCTGAACCGCGGATCTTCCAGACGATGTCGGGCCGGAACACCACCTGCCCTGCCTCGTCGAGGTGATTGCTGTCCTGATCGTCTACGCGTCCGCCCTAGAGCGGTGCGAGCACCTCCCTGAGCGCGACGGTGACGAAGTCCTCGAAGAGCCTTGGCATGTCAAGCAGGAACCCGTTGACGGCCACACCCCCGGATTCATGCTCAACGGAGGTCGCCCGCAACACCAGCTCCGCCAGCCGCAGCGCTGTGTGGTAGCGGGCATTGAACCGGGTCGCCACAGCGCCTGGGCAACTGGAGGGACCAGATCGGCGGCTTGCGCTACCTGCACGGTCCCCGGTCGCCACGCGGCGGCGTGCTGGGAGTACCCGAGGAGGAACAGCAGCCGGGCGATACTGGCCTTCGGCATGATGTGGATCTCGACGTCCCCGATCCGGGCCGCGCCGACCTTCCCGGCGGGGCCGACCTGCCAGAGCCCGGGACGGCACGGGGACGGTGCCGCGGCGACGACGCCGGAACCAGCCAGCGACCGCCCTTGCTCCGGCGTGAGCGGCAACTCGATGCCAGGGCCGAGTTCGGCGAGTTCGATGCGGCTCACGGCTCGGGGTGCGCGGCGATGGCTTTGCACAGGCTCGGCAGGCCATAACGCTCATCGAGGTCACGCTGGCCGTAGAACAGGTCTTCGAGCAGAGGCATGATCGAGTACTGCCAGACCTAAGGTAGGTCTTGCCTGTCCCTGGCGGCCCGTACAGGATGATCTGCTTGTGCTCCCAGAGCAGATTGACGATCTTGCCGGTCGCGGGTGATCCGTTCCGCTCCGCTCTCGGAGAGCTGATCCGCGCCGCCGGGCTGGTCCGGCGGATCGGCGTCAACCTGAATCAGGCGGTGGCGAAGCTGAACGCCACCGGGCAGCGGTCAGGGGATCTTGTTCCGTACGCGGCGGAGAGCATACGCAGAGCCGAACGCCTCGACGCGGTGGCGGAACAGGTGCGGAAGAGGCTGCGGTGATCGGGAAAGGTGCTCCGCGGAGTGTGGCCCGGGGGCCTGATCCGCTACTTATTCGGGCCGGGACGCCGGGAGGAGCACATCGACCCGCACATCGTCGCCGGGTGGCGTCACCCAGCTGAGCTTGAGCCGCCGCTACGCCCGGGTGGTGGCCGGGACTTCCAGAGGCTCACCGGATTGCTCCAGCAACCGCACGCGGCTTTGGGCGACCGGGGGCTGGCCCGGCCTGTGTGACATTGCTCAGTCCACGCCGCGCCGAGCGAACGGATGCTGTCTGACGAAGAGTGGGCGCCTCGCGGCGCCCGACCCGGGCGGAGGCCGAGAAGGCACGCCGCCGCGGTTTCCGAGAACCCCCTCGCGTCACGCTGCGGCGGGCGGTCAGCACCGCAGCCGCCGGGGAGGCCGGCGAGCGGGAGTTCTTCGCCCGGCTGGAGGGNNCTGACCTTGCCCAAGCTCCGCCACCGCTGGGCACCTGCCCGCACCGGGACCGCCGGACGGTTCACCCCGGCGAGCGCAGCGCGATCTGGAAACACGCCCGCCCGTGCCGCCGCCGACGCTGCCAGGCAGATCCGCCACCTGGCCGCCACCGACCCGGGCGCAGCAGCCGACGCCGCCTGGGCCGCCGCCGGCACCCTGCATGTTGCGGCGTCCGCGCTGGGCAGCCGGGTACTCCGCCAGGCAGCCGATGCCTGCGACCGGGCAAGCCGCGCACCCTACGGGCACATCCCCCGTCCCAGCCAGGCCGGGAACAGCCTGCGCCGGGCGGCCCAGCTACTGTCAGTGGCCGCCGCCATCACCGGCGACCCCGCCTACGCCCAGATCGTCCTCATCGCCCGGCTTGCCGCGCTCGCCGAGGCCGTCGCCGGCCTGCGCCAGGCACAGCGGCACGCCGCCCAGTCAGCCGCCGCCCGCAGGGCGGCCGAGCACCTCCATGCGGCACGGTGCACCTACAGCGCGCAGTCCAGGCATCGCTCCAGGGCCCAGAGTCCCGGTGAGCGGCTCAGCCGCGACTTCCCCATCCCGCTGCACGAGGCGCTGGCTGCCAGCGCACGCGGGCCCATCCCAGCCAGCCGGCCATCACGCAGCCCGGCACCGCCACGCCAGCGAGGCCCACCCGGTAGCAGCCGGTATGACACGGAAATGTGGGTGCGGCAAAAGGGGTTACCGGCGGCGCGAGGATTCCTTGGTCATTAATGCCGTGCTATGCCGGGTGATCCACCGAAAGACGGCTGTGGGATACCGGAATCGGGCTACAGTTAAACAGTGCGCTACAGTCCAGCTGGCCCGAGCGGGCCGCGAGCGCGGATGCGCCAGCCGCTGGCTCCGCAGTTGCCGCAGGCTCTC
>DPMS01000055.1 GCA_003541285.1 Actinomycetota bacterium | reverse complement strand
TCCTAGCCTTGCCCGTCCCGGGCGACGGAAGAGAACGCGGCGACTTCCGTCACCGTCGGCACGGGCGGCCTGAACGCCCCGCCGTTGTTGTGTGCCGCCCGGATGATCCGCACCACTTCGTCCGGATCGTCCGCGATACTCAGCAGGTCGATGTCGCCGGGGGAAATCTTGCCCTGGTCGACTACCGTGTCGCGGATCCAGGAGACCAGGCCCGACCAGTAGGAACTATCGACCAGCACGATCGGGAACCTGGTGATCTTGCCCGTCTGGACCAGGGTGAGGGCCTCGAACAGTTCATCCAGGGTGCCGAAGCCACCAGGCAGCACGACAAACGCCTGGGAGTACTTGACGAACATGGTCTTGCGGACGAAGAAGTAACGGAACTCCAGCCCGATCTCGACATGGTCGTTCAGGCCCTGCTCCAGCGGCAGTTCGATGCCCAGGCCAACCGACACCCCGTTGGCGGCGGCTACGCCCTTGTTGGCCGCTTCCATGATCCCGGGCCCGCCTCCCGTGATGACCGCGTAGCCCGCTTCGGCCAGCCCGGCCGAGATGTGTTCGGCGAGTTCGTACTGGCGGCTGCCCGGCACCGCCCGCGACGATCCGAAGACCGAGACCGCCAGGCCGAGTTCGGCCAGCAGACCGAAGCCCTCCACGAACTCCGCCTGGATACGCATCACCCGCCAGGGATCGGTGTGCACCCAGTCACTCGGGCCGCGCCGGTCGAGCAATCGCTGATCTGTGGTGGTCTTCGGGATGGCTTTACCGCGCAGCATGGCCGGCCCTTGCCGGCGCACGCGGCGGCGTGGTTCAGGTTGCGCATTCATGGTCTTGCCACGGTAGCCCAGCAAGGCAACCGGCCTCGACGCCCCTGGCCTGCAGTGCCCAGGGTGGCAGCAGTCCGCCGTCAGCGTCTGCCCGGGCGTTGTCAGCCGTTCATGCCATGATCGCGGAGAATGTCATTCAGCACCGCCTTGTCGTGGCGGCTGCCCTCCGGAAGCCGTTTCAGCAGCAGCACACATGGCATGCCGAACTCGCCGCCGGCGAACTTGCGCATCCTGGTGCCGCCCACGCAGACCGACCACGGCGGGACCTCGCCGCGGGGGAGTTCCTCGCCGGTTTCCACGTCAATCACATGGGAACTGCGGGTCAGGATCGTTCCCGCGCCCAGGACGGCGCCGGCGCCCACCCGCGCGCCTTCCACGACCATGCACCGTGAGCTGATGAAAGCCTCGTCCCCGATGACCACGGGAACCGCGTTCGGTGGCTCGAGCACACCACCGATGCCCACGCCGCCCGCCAGGTGAACGTTCTTCCCGATCTGCGCGCAGGAGCCCACCGTTGCCCACGTGTCCACCATGGTGCCCGAGTCCACGTACGCCCCGATGTTGACGAAGGAGGGCATCAGGACACAGCCGGGGGCGATGTAGGCACCCCAGCGGGCGATCGCGCCCGGCACCACGCGCACCCCGTCGAGGCGGGTCTTGAGCGGCACCCGGTCGTGATACTGGAAGCCGCCCGCTGCTGACGGCTCCATCGGCAGTAGCCGGAATGCCAGCAGAATCGCCCGCTTTGCCCGTTCGTCCACGCCGACCCCGCCCGCCCGGTCCGGCCAGGCGACCCGGGCCTCCCCGGCGTCCAGTGCGTCCACCGCCGCCGTCACCACCGCGCGGGCGTCGCCAGCGGCCGGGTCAAGCTCGCCTCTGTGCTCCCACAGTTCATCGATGCGGGCGTCCAGGGGTGAGGCCGGCGGAGCGGNNGTCGCGGGCGTTCACCGGTGAGGCTGGCGGAGCGTCGGCAGGGCCGGAGGAATTCATGCCGCCGATGCTAGTGGGTACCTGCGGGCCCGCAGGACTCGCGGGATACGCCCCCGGCTGGGCACCGGCGGGTACCGTCAGTTGGATGCCACCGAACCCGCGAAAACGCCGTGGCCTGACGCCAGGGATCATCCTGGTCCTCATTGCCGCTGTGCTTGCGGTCTCCCTCGTGGCCAGGCACGGCAAGCCGCTGCTGACCGGGAGCGGATGCCAGGCCGGCACAGGTGCGGCGGCGATCTCGCTCGACACCGAGCAGGCCGCGATCGCGGCCACCATCGCCGGCGTGGCGGACCAGCGGGAAATGCCGGCCCGGGCCGTCGTCGTCGCCTACGCGGCGGCCATGCAGGAGTCGAAGATGCACAACCTGGACTACGGTGACCGTGACTCGGTGGGGGTGTTTCAGCAGCGGCCCTCGGAGGGCTGGGGCCCGGCCAGGAAACTGATGGACCCGGTCTACGCCACCACCAGATTCTTCGAGGTCCTGGCAACGGTGCCGGACTACCTCCACACGCCGGTGTACCGGGCGGCCCAGGCGGTTCAGCGCAGCGCGGACGGCTACGCGTACATGCAGTACGAGCCGGAAGCGACGCGGCTCGCGGCAGCGTTCACCGGGCACAGCGCACATGCCGTCTGGTGCTGGTCCGCCGGACCCGGCCCGGGGAAAGCCGACCTGGGGGCCGCCCGCCGGGCGCTGGCCCACGCGTTCGGCCGGGTGGGCTCGCACCGGCTCGCCTCGCCCGGGGACGCGCCGGCCATTCTGGTGCGCGCCCCGCGCCCCGCGCTGGGCTGGACGCTGGCCACCTGGCTGGTCACTCACGCTGCGTCGTACGGGCTTCACGATGTGCACTACGCCGGGTTCCAGTGGCAGGCATCGGCGGGCGGCCGGGGCTGGACCCGGGACAGGAGCCAGGGACACCCGGATGAGATCCGGGCCAACTGATAATCTGCGGACCCGCAAGCCTTGCCGAGACGGCCCGGTTACCCCATGCGGGCGCGATACTGACCTGGAGAACCGCGATACTGGACCTGGACAACCGGGACAGTGCCGGAAGAGGAGTTCCGACGTGACCTACATCATCGCGCAGCCCTGCGTCGACGTGCTCGATAAGTCGTGCATCGAGGAATGCCCCGTCGACTGCATCTACGAGGGCGAGCGCATGCTCTATATCCACCCGGATGAGTGCGTGGACTGTGGCGCCTGCGAGCCGGTCTGCCCGGTGGAGGCCATCTTCTACGAGGACGACGTACCGGACCAGTGGAAGGACTTCTACCGGGCCAACGTCGAATTCTTCGAAGACCTCGGCTCGCCTGGCGGTGCGTCCAAGGTCGGGAAGATCAACAAGGACCACCCGATCGTGGCGGCGCTGCCTCCGCAGGGAGAAGAGAGCTGACCCTCGCCGCACGGCTGCCCCGCTTCCCCTGGGACCTGCTCGCCCCCTACCGCGAGAAGGCGGCAGCGCACCCGGGCGGGATCGTGGATCTGTCGGTCGGAACGCCCGTCGACCCCGTCCCCCCGGTTGTGCGCGCGGCACTCTCGGCAGCGTCTGACGCTCCGGGGTATCCCACCACCCATGGAACAGAACGGCTGCGGGAGGCGGCGG